>JANYAP010000117.1 GCA_025361285.1 Bacteroidales bacterium
CGGTAATAGCCCGAATAGCGTCCCGTTTGGGGATTTGTGCGCATGGATACTTTGAAATACATATTTGCAAATGAAATACGTAAATTGCTGAAAAACAATACCCCCTTGTGTACTACAAATGAAATTTAAAAATTATCGTGCCTGATTTTCAAATTATTACAATTTTCAACAGTTAAAAACTGGCTAAATTGGCACAAAAAAACTGCATTTTGGGTCGTTTTTTCTTCATTTTGGGAGGTGGGCTGCAATGTGGGTTAACCTATTTATTCGTACATGATTATCAAATAATTTTTCTCGGTAATCCGATTCTTGATTAAAACTTGGAACAATCCCTATACAACTTTGTTTTTGTTTCTAATAACCACAAACTTGAGATTACACCTCACAATCCACCCGAAAAACACAATTTAATTCAGGAAATTCAACATAAGGGAAAAGCAGGACTTATATTGTTTTCGAGTGGCACAACTGGGACACCAAAAGTTATGTTGCATGATTTTTCCAAAATGATAGATAGTTATAATAGTAATGTTATTAAAAATATCAATTCGCTAATATTACTGGGTTTTGATCACAAGGATATTGATAAACTCTGAATAAACTTGCTTTGAATTACAAATTAATTCCCATTGCTTTCTGGCATTAACCCTATAAGTTAAATATCGTGGATTAGAAATTAAGGCAAGTATTTCATAAGCTAATTCCTTAGGTGTAATATCACTTTTCACCAAAGTACCTACACTATTGTTCACGATTTCATTCGTGCCACCAACATCCGTCGCCAATATCGGTATTCCAAAAGATAATGCTTCCATAACCGATACGGGGACACCTTCCGAACTACTAACATTTATGAAAATATCAATACTTTCGCTACTATAAAACTGCATTATTTCTTCGTTTAATAAAGATCCTGTAAAATTCCATTCAACGTTAGAGGAGAAAGTTAAAGCTATTTCAACGATACGTTTTTTATCAACACCATCTCCTATATGTGTCCATTTAACTGGTATTGATAATAACCTAAGACTTTCTGCAATCATATATACGCGTTTGAGGGGTATAATATTAGAACATGATACAATATGGATACGATTGGTTTTACGAATCGGATTTAGTCCAAAATCGTTAGTGCCTATGCGCGAAATAACGCATTTATTTGAAATAATTGGGTATTTAGTTTTTAGATAATTAAGCCCCATTTCTGATATGAATACCGCTAAATCTAACTTTCTTAATAAACTTTCACGAAATGGAATATAATTACCATTCATGTTTTCGTATAAATCGGAACCATGAAAGCGAACAATAATTTTAGTTGATGGAGGAAGTGATAAAAAAGGAATTACTTGACTCCAACGCAAGCCCCAGTAAAAGTATAATACTGATGGAAGTATACTTTCAGAACCAAGTTTTCTGCTAAACAAAGAAATCAAATGGCGTGTAAGTAAAAAAGTGGTAACCCAAGTTCTTAATTTACTTTTTGAAAACAGGCAATTACTAGAAAAAAACTCCCGAAAAAAAGGCTTAACAATTGATCTGTTCAAAATCCCTTTGATTAGCAACTCACTAATAGATTTATAGTTGCAAAACGCTGGTTCTAACACTCCTATATTAGATGGAACAGTTCTACTTGGATTAATATTAGCGCCGTAAGTTAATGGCCATATAGTTATACCTTCAAATGTGTTACTGAGTAGCTTAAGTTCTGTAGTAAAAAAACTTTCGGAACTGCCATAAGGATACTTATCAGTAAAAATAATTATTTTGCCTCTATTCATTATATATTAGCATGTTCTTTGTTAGGAATTGCAATAATATTTCCGTTAAATTTTGAAGACAAGTCGACTTGAGGATAAAAGGAAAATGAAATGAGTGAACTATTAGCGCAATACATATCATAATTATTTTCAATCATAAAATCTTTAATCCATGTCTTTATTTCTTCGCCATTCTCAAGATGTAGTAAATCCTCATGTTCAAAAACTAAAATAGGTCGATGTGTTTTGACAAGAGCCGACATGCCTTTTAATACTAAATATTCTAATCCTTGAACATCTATTTTTACTAATGAAACATTATGGATTGAATGCATTTTAATAAATTCATCAGCAACAATGCATTCCACAGTAATTTTTTTAACATTACTTCCCTTAACATCCATAAAACTAGAAAGTCCCATGTTACTATAGCTTGTTTGAGCAAAAAATTCAAGACTGCCTGCATCAGCAGAAACAGCAACTTGACAAGGTATTACATTAATTAATCTGTTTAAATCAATGTTTTTGTTTAATCTTTTAAATATTTCAGGATGTGGTTCAAAACAGTAAAACTTAGTATCAGTATATAAATTTGCTAATGGAATTGTAATTGCCCCAATATTTGCCCCAATATCTAAAACAACACCTGATGGATTTTTGTCGATAAAATGACTCATCAGGCATAGAAGTTCCTCATCCCAAGCTTTATGGGTTAATACTTGAGTTTCAATAGTATCTCCTAATTTAACATTAAGTAAATATGACTTATTTTTGAAATGACTCAGTGTAATGCCCTCATCGGAGTATTCCGATTCATTTTGACTTTTCCATTCATACATCTTTTTTTTACCCGATAAGATGTTAGAGTATTCCTTCTCTAACAAAAGAATATTTAGTTTTCGTTTAATCCTATGCCACGCTGCCAAATAATTAACTAGTAAGTTCTTCATATATACTTTAAATGAATTCTATAAATTTCCAATATATCCAATCCCATAATTCAATTTATCAATCATTTCTTTTTTCTTGAATGAATTGATTTTATCAATAGCAAATGACATGTCGAACATCGGACTTAATTCCATTGCCTTTTTGTTTTTCAAAATATAATCAGAGGTCTTCCCAATAACTTTAGCAGGAGATCCTAAAGCTAATGAATTATCAGGTATGTTTTTACTAACTATACTACCTGCTCCAATAATTACATCATTACCAATAGTTACATTAGGTAAAATAATGCATCCAGCTCCAATAAAAACGTTATTACCTATTTTAACTCGCCCTATTTTAGTAAATCCCAAATAGTTTTGAGTGCTAGCATCATGCGCAAGAATGTGTACTCTGGGCGATAAGGTAACATTGTTGCCTATGTTAATAAGAAAACAATGGCTCGGATCTATAATACATCCCACTTGTGGCTGAAAATTTTCCCCAACAACCAATCCCAGCCTAATAAGTTTGGGTATTTTATAATAATTCTTAATTTTAAAAATCAAATTCGCTATAGTATTAATCATTGTATAAAACTTTTGTATAAAAATCGATATTTTTCTTTACTTGTACCTGCAAATCAAATTTACTAATCACATGCTCCCTCGCATTTTTACCCATTTTTGCGGCATCGTCAGGATTATTAAATATTTGAAGTATTGCATTTTTTAGTTCATCAGGCTTATTTGGAGAAACAAGCAAAGCATTCGTACCATTGTCAATTAATTCATTGCCTGTAGTATTGTTGGTAAAAATAACAGGACATTCAAACATCATTGCTTCCAATGGTGCTAATCCAAATGCCTCTACATGCGAAGGAAAAACAGCCACTGAGGCTTGTTGATATACTTCAAATAATTCATCTCGCGAAACATGTCCATGATAGTTTATTTTCCCTTTTAGAATTGAATTCTCTGATAATTCTGTAATTAACTCTGAACTAAGCCTTTTATTATCCAAATATGCATCTTTACCATATATATGAACTTCAAAACTATGGACTTGGTTAGCTAGAAGCAATAACGCATCTAAAAAATCAGAAAATCCCTTAAAAGTATTTAATGTACCAGAAAAAACGATGACATTTTTTTTCCTATCAATTTGGCTAAGAGTTTGAAAATTTAGTCCATTATGGATAATCGCAATTTTTTTATGTATAGAAAAAAGATTCCTCGTAGCTTTTTCATTAAAATATGAAACTGAAACTAATGCATCAGCCCTTTGATAAGACATTGATTCAAATAAGTACGTTAACCTATTAACCTTCTTATGTAAAATATGTGCAATGAATGTTTGTGACCCATGAAAACGCAAAACCAAAGGTACGGGAAATTTTTTCCATAATGCATACCAACCTCTAGAGTCTGGAGCTTCTACAATATCGATTTCGTTATTTTTTGCCCATTTCTTTATAATCCAATATTGTTTAATCCATGCCGCCACCCATCCAAATTTCATATTCGACTCTCTTAAACGCCATACTTTAACTCCAAAATCTTCCTCATAATCTGGAGCACAATACGAATGTTTATACACCCCTATTACCCGAACACTATGTCCATTCTTCACAAGCTCACGAGCTATTAGCTGCGTAAACGTCCCAATTCCTCCTTGAGGACCAATTGGATATTCAGGACATATATAGCAAATACGCATAGTAGATATATAAATATTAGCAAATATACCTAATATATACATATATCGTAATCAATTCATAATTTGTTTATAAGAGTGATAGTTTAATACAAAATATTGATATTTTTGTTGCTTTAAGAAAAATGGTGTTTTTTAATGCCATCCATAAATAAAGCTCAAAAAGGTTTGAATATAACCTATTTCTATAATTATGACACTTAACAAAGCAGTAAAATTATTTTTCAGAAAAATTATTTTTCCAGTTATTTATTTTCTACGCTTAAACAAATTTCTTGTTAATACGAAAAAGCACAACCGATTAATTATCGCTTACCATGGAGTTATTGAAAAAGAAAATCTAAAATATAACGGAAGGCATTTTTCGAAATATATTTTTGAAAAGCAGCTAAACTATTATAAAAAGCACTTTAGTGTTATTCCGCTTTCTGAAATATTCGATATGTACCGTCAAAATATAATTCCTCCAAAACCAACCATTGCTATCACATTCGACGATGGATTCGAAAATAATTATTCGGTGGCGTTCCCAATATTGCGAAAATACAATTTGCCAGCAACATTTTTTGTGTCGGCGGTATGTGTTGAAAACAATAACGCCGTTTTGTGGGCCGAAACAATTGATATTTTGAAGCAAGATGTGGGGAAAATAGATATAAACGGAATTACGTTTGTAAAAGATGGACGTTATAACTTTTCAAACATCGAGAAGAAAATAACAATATCAGATTATATTAAAAAACTTAATGCACATGATAGAGACATAATAATAGATGATATAAACAGTAAGTATTGTATCAATAAAAAGTTAGAAAAAATTGATCCGCAATTATGGAAACTTATGAATATTAAACAGATTCAAGAAATCGCTCAAAGCAATTTATTCGAAATAGCTTCGCATGGTTATCTCCATTATAATTTAGCCAATTTAACAAAGGAGGAAGCATATAATGACCTCAAAAAATCGAAGGAAATTCTTGAAACTGTAATAGATAGAAAATTATTATCGGTCGCCTTCCCTGATAGTAGTTATAATAAAACTGTTAAAGACACCGCAATACTTTTAGGCTTCAAAAATATGTGCGCCGTTACATACCAAAATAATAGTGATAAAAATGATAAAAGTATTTTACCGCGTTATGGATTAAGCGCAACAACAAATTACTATTCTAACATATTCTTTCTTCATAAAGCTTTCGAAAAATTAGGTTTTTAAATATGCTGATTAATAATAAATTCACTGTTTTGCAGTTTTCCGAAGAACTAATAGATGATTTTATTTTATTATTTAATCAGTCGTTTACAAAAGGGAGAAATATTGACCGTAAAAGAGTGTCGAACACCTACATAAATGATAATTATATTGGGTTTTTAGCATACGATTACAACAAACCAATTGCATTTTATGGAATAATTATATTTGATTTTAAATATAATGACCAAAGTATTAAGGTAGGTCAAAGTATAAATTCTATGGTATTACCAAGTTATAGAAAATATAACCTATTTTACCATTTGGCCGATTTAACCAATAATTTGGCAAAAACTAATGATGTAAAATTTATTTTCGGATTACCTAATTCGCCAGAATTGTTTCATAAAGTTTTAGATTGGAGCTATTTAGGCTCTATGAAAAAATATAGTTTTAAAATATGTACGCTCCCTTTTGCAAAATTGTTTTGGAAAATTAATTATATTAGATTTTTATATGTCCATTATTTCAAATTAGTTATAAATATATTAAATTATTTCGGACACAATTGTTTACTAATAAAAGATAGCATAGATAACAATTATCATATTCCTCGATTGCAAAAGTACATTATATATAAAAAAAAATTGGGGGCTAATGTAATCAAAATTAATAAAACTAGTATCATAATAAGTATAGATTATCGATTAAAAGTAGGTGATTTGGAGGATGTTACAATAGAAAAATTCACAAAAATTATTAAAAAACTTAAAAGAATGTGTTTTTGGCTTGGTATTTGTGAAATTTGTTTTTCAGTAGATAATAAATCAGATTGGAACGAAATATTATCGAGCAAGTATCAATCGAAAGATGATATGCAACTTATGTACATCGAGCTTGATAATAATTACACACTTGATACTGCTCATATTACATTAGCTGATTACGATACATTTTAGGAACGTTTACTTCATTTATCATGAAAATTGAATATTATTTACCTGAAACCATATTAAGTAACGACGACTTATTTCTGCAATTTGAGGGGTTTGAATCAGCAAAAGTTGAGTTAAAATTAGGAATAATGGAACGACATATTGCTTCAGATAATGAAACCGCTCTTGATATGGCGTACATAGCCTCCCTAAAAGTTTTGGAAGGTTATGATAAAAATAAAATTGGGTTTATTCTTTTTTGTACACAAAGCCCCGATTATTATTTACCTACAACAGCCTGTATATTGCAAAACATGCTTTCCTTGCCTTCAAATATTGGAGCTTTAGATTATAATTTGGGGTGTTCAGGATTTGTTTATGGTCTATCTTTAGCAAAAGCATTAATATCTTCTAAAATCTGCGAGGAGGTATTACTAGTAACTTCAGAAACTTACTCGAAACACATACATCCCAGCGATAGAGCCAACAGAAGTATCTTTGGCGATGGGGCAACCGCTACAATATTATCTTCAACCGATATAAATAAAATCTTCAATTTCGAACTTGGTACGGATGGCAGAGGAAAAGATAATCTAATAGTAAAAAACGGAGCCTTTCGCAATAAAATTCAAACAGAATTATTACACGAAAAGGATGAAAATGGAATATTTGTTTCTAATAACCATTTATACATGAATGGTCCGGAAATTTTTAATTTTACTATCGAAAATATTCCTAATGTTGTAAAAACCACATTGGAGAAAAACAATCTTTCGCTCGATACAATCGATTATATTATTTTTCATCAAGCAAATAAATACATGTTGGAGTATTTGAGAAAGAAAATTAAAATACCCGAATCAAAATTTTATAACAACATACTAACTACAGGAAATACTGTTTCATCTACAATACCAATTGCTATTAAAGAGTGTCTTAACAACTATACTATCAATAAAGGCGATAAAGTATTATTAGCTGGTTTTGGGGTTGGTTATTCATGGGCAGCAACCGTTATTGAAATATAGGCAAAAGGCAATATTTTTTTGAGCATTTACTGATTTAATAAATATACAAATATGAAAAGACAAGAATTCTACCTCAAACTTGCTGATGCGCTGGAAATAACAAGCACAACACTTTCATCAAATACAATTTTAAGTGATATTGATGAATATGATTCCATGGGAGTCATGGGAATTATTGCATTTGTCGACGAGAATTTTGACGTTAAACTTAATGCAAAACAAATTGCTTCAATTACTGATTTAGATAGTTTGATTAATTTAATAGGATTGGGAAAAATTGAAGAATAGAAAATGAATCAAAACCATTTGCCGCCTTTTACGCTTGATGGCAAGAATATTATAATTACAGGTGCTTCATCAGGTATTGGGAAGGCTTGTGCCATTGAATGTAGCAAAGTTGGCGCAAAACTCTTGCTAATTGGACGTAACAAAGCAAGGCTAGAAAACTCTATATCACTATTGCATGGCTCTGGTCATTTCTATTTAATTTTAGATTTGTCAAATACTAATGAAATAGTTGAGATTATTAAGCTTACTATTCAAGATTTTAAACCTATTCATGGTTTCATTCATTGTGCTGGAATTGAAAATACAATTCCACTTCAATTTATGAATGAAAAAAAGTACTCTGATTTTTTTAATATTAATGTGATTGCTGGTTTTGAAATTGCCAAGTGCATTTCGAAAAAGCCTTATTATATCGATGGCTTAAGTATAGTATTTATATCATCAGTAATGGGTTTTCTAGGACAGGAAGGTAAAATTGCATATTCAGCATCGAAAGGCGCATTAATTGCAGGTGCAAAATCGATGGCAATTGAAATGGTAAAAAAATCGATTCGTGTAAATACTATTTCCCCTGCAATTATTGAAACCGAAATGGTAAAAAATATGTTTGCAAATATTCCATCCAGCTCTATTGAAACAATAAAAAAACTGCACCCCATGGGTTTTGGAAAACCTGAAGATATAGCATTCGCGTGTATATATTTACTATCTAATGCTGCAAAATGGATTACAGGCACTAACTTAATAGTGGATGGAGGATATTCAGCTAAATGATAATTTAAAGTGCTCAACAAACTAAGAAATCTAGGAAAACAAACTTTTGTATATGGGTTTGGAGGCGTTTTAAATAAAATGCTCGGATTTATATTGATACCAATGTATATGACGCATATACCTATTGGCAAATTTGGAAATCTGGTTTATTTAGAAACACTTATTGTGTTTTTAACTGCATTTTTAAGCTATGGTATAGCACCTGCACATCAAAGATTTTTTTATATAGAAAAAGAGAAGAATAGTTATGGCGTTTACTTGTTCAATAATTTTTTTGGCAGTTTCGTATTAATCGTTGTTTCAATTTTACCAATATTGTTTTTTTCAACCGAAATTGCAACTGTTTTATGTAAGGACTCTGAATTGTCGGGCATTGTAAATTTGTCCATGTGGATTGTTTTAACTGAGATTCTGTTTGGGTATTCACTTCAAATTCTTCAATACGAGGAAAGCCCTCTACAATTTATGCTTTATAGTGCATTTAAACTCATCATTACTTTTGCGTTAACCTACATCTTAGTAGTCAATTTTTCGAAAGGTATTGAAGGGGTAATAATAGCTCGTCTGGCAGGAGGTTGTTTAATAGTGCTGTGCGCATTAGTTTTAGTTATTCTGCCGAGGTGTACTTTTATAGTTAATTTAAAATCAATTAAGCAATCCATTATATTCGGGCTACCATTTGTGCTTTCAACACTGGGTTATACGATGTTCACACTAAGTGATCGTTTTATGTTAAATTGGCTTAGTACAAGTGAGGAGGTTGGAAAATATGGTTTTGGATTGAAAATTGCAAATTTTATAAACTTAATATTTGTTCAAACCATTGGAATGAGCTATTTCCCATCTGTTATGCGAAACGAACTTCAAGAAAATAACTTTCGGTATTATCGTAAAATGCTTACCTATTATTGCTTTATCATTGCATTATTAATACTCGGCTTTTTGTTTTTTTATCAAAATATTCTATGGGTAATTGGGAAAAATATGGAGTATTGGGATGGACTTAAGGTAGTGCCTATTCTATCTCTAAGTTTTATGGTAATGGGTATGAACTATTTTGTAGGTGTAGGTCTATTTTTAAAGAATCAAACAAAACATTACCTAATACCTTCATTTACTGCATTGACAATTAACATTTTAATGAATTTATGGCTAATTCCTATTTTTGGCATGGTTGGTGCGGCTTTTTCCGTAGTAGTTGCTCAAATATTATATACTGGTTTACTAGCCTATTTCTCAAACAGATACATGAAAATTAATTTTGAATGGAATAAAATTTTGATGATATATTGTATTGCAATTATGTGCTTTTTTTCAATAAGTTATACAGGAATCACAAATAACTTTTTTTCTATAATTGCCAAAATTATTGCTCTTTTAGTTTTCCCTTTTATCCTCTACAAACTCAAATTTTTCGAACAAATTGAAATTCAACGGTTTAAAGAAGGTGTAGCTAAGTTGTACAAAAGAATATTTAATATACTGTAGTTACTCGTATTCATAAACTGTAGACCAGTATTATCATATTGCAACCAATAAAATCGAATATTTTATACGAATTCACATATATTTTTCATCTATTTGTTCTGCTGCAGCATACAGCCTGCATCCTAAGGCCTACAGCCTGAATAATTGCAAGCATCAAAATATTTTCCCGCTGCATTAAAATAAAAGTCGATATTTTTAGTTTTCTATAATTGAGTATCTTCGCAGAGTTTTTTTTGCGATATTGCTTATAGAAACAAACTGTTTTTTGCGGCTCTGAGCTCCTTTTGTTGTTTTAAATTTTTGAATATGCTTATTAATTTACGTTTCGTTCGGGTACTATTTATTGTGGGTCTTTCGTTTTTCTCGCTTATAGCAAACGCCCAGAACGCGTCTCTTGCTCAAACCGATATGAGCCAAATAAAGGTCGATATGCTTTCCGACGAGCAGGTTGCTTCGTTTGTAAAAAAGGCCGAAGAGTCGGGAATGTCCGAGCAACAACTCGTTTCGGCTGCTATGCAACGTGGCATGCCGTCAACCGAGGTCGATAAGCTTCGCAAACGTATCGAAAAATTAAAAAAAGATAAGGGTTCGAAAAGCGACAATACCAAATTTCGTGATCGTACGCGAATGAACACAACTTCCGACGAAAACGCTGCGGGAAACAGAGATCAGCTTTTCGAGGGAAAAACCGAACAAGAAATTGAAGATTCAATTGAAATGGCTCAAGCTAACGAAGAGGAAAACCTTTTTGGAACCATCGGTAAAAAGAAGTATAAAAAAACTGTTCGTCCCGAAGATAAAGTATTTGGTCTCGCAATTTTCAAGAACAAAAAACTATCGTTCGAACCCAGCTTAAATATTGCCACTCCGCAAAATTACGTTTTAGGAGCCGATGATGAGGTTGTAATTGATATATGGGGTGCATCGCAGGAAACTTATCAGGAAAAAATTTCGCCCGAAGGGAACATAAATATAAATGGCATTGGTCCAATACATTTAAATGGACTTACCATTGAAGCTGCCAGTGTTAAGCTACGACGCGAACTTAGCAATATTTATGCGGGTCTTCGCACCGGAAATACTTCAATTAAAATTAGTTTGGGAAGTGTTCGTAGCATAAAAGTTAATATTTTAGGCGATGTTACCAATCCGGGAACTTACACACTTCCCTCCTTGGCAACCGTGTTTAATGCACTTTATTCGGCAGGTGGTCCTTCTTTAAATGGCACATTGCGCAGTGTTAGGTTAGTACGAGCCAACAAAACTATTGCCGATTTAGATTTCTACGACTACCTGTTAAAAGGCGAGCAAAAGGATAATATGTGCCTTCAGGATCAGGATGTTATTTTTATAAGTCCTTATTCTAATCGTGTTGAAGTAAAAGGCGAAGCAAAACGACCATTTTTGTACGATGTAAAAGATAGCGAATCGCTTAAAGATCTAGTAAATTTTGCTGGTGGTTTTACCGGGAAAGCTTATTCGCAACGCATGAAAGTTATTCGTAAAAACGGTCGCGAAAACAAAGTGCTCGACGTTGCTACCACGAATGCCGACACATTCAAATTAGTAAATGGCGATGAAATTGCTATCGATTCGGTTCTTAATCGCTTCGAAAATAGGGTCGAAATTAAAGGTGCTGTTTATCGTGCAGGCGTTTTTTCGGTCGACAATGGTGTTACGCTTAAACAATTAATCGATAAAGCCGATGGACTTCGTGGCGACGCCTTTAAAAACCGTGCTACAATATATCGCACTAAGGACGACCTTACGATGGAAGCTATCCCTGTTGATTTGGCTGGAATAATTACTAGTACTGCAAGCGATATTACACTAATGCGAGAAGATATTGTTTGGATACCTTCTATATTCGATATAAAAGAAGAATATTCAATAAAAATTGATGGAGAAGTTAGATACCCAGGCTCATACCCATTTGTCGATAATTCCAATGTTGAAGATGTAATTCTTCGCTGTGGCGGACTTATGGAGTCGGCATCGTTTGCTCGCCTGGAAGTGGCGCGAAGAGTGAAAAACATTATGGCCGAAAGTGCTTCCGATAAAATTGCCGAGATATTTCAGTTTCCAATATCGGCCGATTTAAAACTATCGCCCGAAGCCTCGAAGTTTGTGTTACTGCCGTTCGATCAAATATTTATACGTCGCGCGCCTGGCTATGAAAATCAAACAATGATAAAAGTTCAAGGCGAAGTAGCTTTCCCAGGTAATTATATTATTTCGAGCAAAACCGAAAAGATATCCGACATTATTAAGCGTGCAGGTGGCTTGACTTCCTACGCTTACCCAAAAGGCTCGCGAATTGTTCGCAAACTACCAATCGATAAAAGATCACGCGATGAGGCAATTAAAGTATTTAAAAAACAATCGAAACAAGACGATGATGCTAAAACATCTAAAGATTCTGTACAAATAGATATTCCACTGAACGACGAAACAACTATTGGAATAGAATTGAATAAAATACTTGCAAATCCTGGGTCTCCTTACGACTTATTGTTGCAAAAGGGCGATTCAATTATCATTCCGCGCGAACTACAAACAGTGCGTATAAATGGAGGCGTATTATTCCCGATAACTGTTCGTTACGACAAATCGTACCGATTACGTTCGTATGTCTCCAGAGCAGGTGGTTTCTCAACCGAAGCTCGTGTTGGGAAATCTTATGTACTATATGCCAATGGCTCGGTAAAACGAACGCATAAATTGCTGTTTATTAAATTTTTTCCACGAATAGATCCTGGTGCTGAGATTATTGTGCCACAAAAACCCGTGAAAAAAGGCTTTTCAACTGGCGAAATAGCATCGCTGGTTACTACGTTTCTATCGTCGTTAGCTTTAGTTACAGTTACTATTATAAATTTCAAAAAATAGCAATGCGCCTAAGCCCTTACGAAATAAAAACTATTAAGGATACTGTTGTCCATTACTACAGCACTGCCGAAGTATATTTGTTTGGGTCGCGTACCGACGACAATGCACGTGGTGGCGATTATGATTTATTGGTGCTTAGCCAACAAATAAGTTTCAATGACAAGTTATCTCTACGTATCGATTTGAAGGGTAGGCTTGGAAATCATAAAATAGATTTATTGTTAACAAAAGCTCTCGATACAGCATTTGCCCGAATGGCTAAAAACGAAGGTATATTATTAAATACTATATGACGGTTTAATACTATTAAGTCATGCGATTTAGTGTCATTCCGTCGTATGTCGGAACTGAGTTTACGAGCTCGCCGAAGGCAATTCATTAGTGGTGTTGTCATCCCGACGTAGGTCGGGATCTCAAACGAACTTTCGACAGTAATGCAATAGCTTCGCCGTTCCGACCTGCGTCGGAATGACTGCATACTTTTTAATAACCAAACAGTTCACCATAAACATCTGTGGTGTTAACAATCAAATAGTTGTGGTTTAAATATTAATATAATAAATATCAAGTAGATAATGACAACCGAAAACAAACCAATAGAAACCGACGAAATAGACCTAATAGAAGTAGTAAAAAAGATTTGGGCGGGCAGGAAAATTGTTTACAAAAGCATGGCAATGTGCTTCGTTTTAGGGTTAATTGTTGCATTAGGATCGCCTAAGGAATATAAAGCGGAAGTTACGTTATTAGTCGAAACCAGTAACAATTCGGGTGGTATGTCGGGTTTATTGCAGCAATTTGGTGGTCTGGCAGGTATAAATATGTCGGGCAGCAGCTCGCCCGATGCCCTTCAACCCGATTTATACCCTGATGTTATAAAAAGCACCCCATTTTTAATGGAAGTAATGCAACAAAAAGTTACCGAAACAAAGTACGACTCCACACTTACCGTTTCGCAATATCTTTCCAATCATATCAAATCGTCGCTTTTAAGTAAAATCATAGGAATAGTTATGGATTATACCATTGGCTTGCCTGGCAAAATTATTGGCGCTATAAGAGGAAAACCAAAAGAAGACTCCCCATTGCTAGCCAAGAACAAAACTCATCCACTTAAACTTACCCAAAAACAATCGTCGTTAATAAACTCCTTGGCTGGAAGAATAAAAGCTAAGAATGGCGAATCGGACAATACCCTTATAATTAGCGTTGAAATGCAGGATCCTTTGGTTGCTGCACAACTTACCGATTCGGTAGTAACAAGCCTTACAAAATATATTACCGAGTACCGCACCCATAAGGCTAAAAACGATTTAAAATTTGTTGCTAATAGTCATGCCGAAGCCGAAGCAAAATATAAAAGAGCACAGGAAGCATTAGCATACTATTCCGACCAGAATAAAAACGTAATTTTAGCCTCGGCACGAAGCCAGGAACAGCGTTTACAAGCCGAGTATAATTTGGCATTCGGCGTTTACAACACCTTGTCGCAACAGTTAGAACAGTCAAAGTTTAAAGTTCAGCAGGAAACACCTGTTTTTAAGGTAATTAATCCAGCAATGGTGCCGCTACGCAAAAGTAAGCCAAGCACCAGCTTAATTTTAATGGGAATGTTGTTTTTAGGCGGTTTTGTTGGGGTTGGAATAATTTTTGGAAAAACACTATATAAGAACCTCAATACTTCAAAGCTATTTTAAAAGATGGGTTTCGACTATTTAAATATCATTTCGGGAGGCGAATCGGAGGTTGTTGAATTTAAAAAATCAACAGCATCGATGCGCGAAATTGTTGAAACCATCTGTGCCTTTGCCAACCATAAAGGAGGGATGGTATTTATTGGGGTTAACGATGATGGAAATATTATTGGGCAAGCAGTAACCGACGACACTATTCAAAATGTTACTAACTCGATAATTGTAAATACCGAGTCCAAATTATTTCCGTCCATCGAAAAAGTTATTCTAAATAATAAGCAGTGCATAGTTATTAGTGTCGAAGAAAGTCCATTACGGCCACATTTGGCTTACGGTCGCCCTTTTAAACGAGTGGGGGCTTCAACTGTAAGGTTAGATAGAGACCAATACGAATATATGTTATTGCAAAAGTATAATGGATACGGTTTCGACTATAGGCTAAACAAAAATGCAGTATTAAGCGACATTAACGAGAGCGATGTTTATAACTTTGTTGATAAAGCAAATAATATTCGAAGTCTTAACGAAAGTTTGTATCTTCCGGCAGATGTTATTTTGGGAAAGTTAGAACTTATGAAAGATGGTTATTTAACCAATGCTGCAATTTTACTTTTTGGCAAAAATCCGTCGAAATTTTTTCTTGGAAACTACGAAACCAAATGTGGATATTTTCCCCACGAAAGCTCGTACGATGTTACAATAAACGATAAAGAGTTGCAAGGAAATCTTATCGACCAATTTAATGCTATAATGCAATTTGTTATCGATTCCATTGCAACATCGACAGTTAAACAGAACGTATACAGGAATGAGCAATTAGAAATACCACTGCCCCTAATAAGGGAAGCCATTGTTAATATGATTGTTCACCGCGATTATAGGCAGAACGTAAAAAATACTATTGAAATACGACCTCGGACTATTAATTTTTCGAATCCGGCCTTTTTATTTGCGCCTACTATAACCATCGAAAAACTTAAAGAAGCTCATTCGTCGCGCCCTGGCAATAAGCTTATAGCTCGTATGTTTTATCTTTTGGGGGTTTTTGAAAATTGGGGCAGCGGCACATTAAAAATTATCGACGAATCGATAAAAGCAGGCTTAAAGGAACCAGTTTTTACTTTCGAAGCCGAACTCTTTACGATTAAAATTTTACGACAAAAGGATAATAATATTTTTGTTGAAAGAGAATTGACAAAGTGAAAAATATACAAATGAATAGCTTAACAGTTTCCGAATTATTACGGCAAGGTGAAAATTCGATGGTCGAATTTAAAACCACCGAAGTGATACCCGAAGTTGTAGCTAAGGAAATGGTTGCGTTTGCCAATGCATCAGGAGGGAATATACTTATTGGTGTAGCAGACAATGGAACCGTAACTGGTTTAGATTTATCCAAAAACTACGAGGAATGGTGCATGAATATTGCGCGAAACAATGTTATACCATCTTTAAATATTACTTTTTCGACCGTTACTATTAACGACAAAACCATTGCTTTAATAGAAATACCAAAAGGGAATGATAAACCTTATCAAACTAACGATTATAAATACCTCATAAGAATTGGTTCTACGAACCGTGTTGCCTCATCTTCCGAATTAATGCAGCTTTTTCAGGAAGCAGGAGTTTTTCATTATGATAAAGTAGGCATTGAAAAAACTGACATTCTCGATTTGAACCCCTCGAAAGTTGATGAATATTTTCGGCGGCACGAAATTGATTTTAGCAAGGAACCCAACGATTTTAAAATAAACTTACTTACAAACACCGAAATACTTACAGCCAATGGCAATGTAACTGTTGCTGGTTTATTGTATTTTGGCATCAACCCTTCGCGCTTTCTTTACCAATCAGGTATAATGTTTGCACATTTCAAAGGAAATATTTTGACCGACGAACTTATAGATAGACAATCCATTGAAGGTGATATGGAGTATATAATAAATACTTGTTTAGCTGTAATAAAAAATAACTTTCGCATACCATCGGTTGTTGAAGGAATGCTACGCATGGAAAATAATATTTTGTATAGCGATAAAGTTTATCGCGAGCTTATTACAAATGCTTGTGCACACCGTAATTATTCAATTATTGCGTCGCAGATACGAGTATTTATGTTCGATAACCGCATCGAATTTATGAGCCCTGGCAATTTGCCCAATAGCGTTACCCTCGAAAAACTTTATGCAGGTGTTTCGTACGCCCGCAACCCTGTATTGGTAAAGTTTTTAGCTAACACCCGATATATCGATTCGCTCGGACAAGGTATTCCGTACGTGCTAAACAGCGCAAAAAAACTCGGTAAGAAAGTTACCTTTGAAGAAATTGGCGAGGAATTTAAAGTAACACTTTATTATTGATTGGTAGCATTTTATTTCATAATATAAGAAAAAAAGTTAAGTATAAACAATGAGCATGAATGAAAATAGAGTTTTAATAACAGGAGCCGATGGCTTTATAGGTTCGCATTTAACTGAATACCTGTTAAATAAAGGGTATAAAGTAAAAGCCCTATCGTACTATAATTCTTTTAATTACTGGGGATGGTTAGATTCTATACCTAAAAATGAGAATATAGAAATTGTTACTGGCGATGTTCGCGATCCACATTTCTGCAAAGAAATAACAAAAAATATCGATATTATATTTCATTTAGCAGCTCTTATAGCAATTCCATACTCCTATATAGCACCTGACACATACGTTGATACGAATGTGAAAGGAACGTTGAATATATGTCAGGCGGCAAAAGAAAATGGCGTAAAGAGAATATTGGTTACCTCAACATCGGAAGTATACGGAACAGCTCAATATGTACCTATCGACGAAAAGCATACTAAGCAACCACAATCACCATATTCGGCATCAAAAATTGGTGCCGATGCCATGGCCATGAGCTTCTATAATTCATTTAATTTGCCAATAGTTATTGTTCGCCCATTCAACACATATGGTCCGAGGCAATCTGCAAGAGCTGTTATTCCAACCATTATAAGCCAAATTGCAAACGGAGCTAAAGAAATAAAACTCGGCGATTTAAGTCCAACTCGCGACTTTAATTATGTTTTAGACACTTGTAAAGGTTTCGAACTTCTCGCCAATTGCGATAAGGCGGTAGGCGAGGAAATTAATATTTCAAGTAATTGCGAAATTTCTGTTAGGGATACTCTTAATCTAATTGCCGAAATAATGCAATCC
>JANYAP010000122.1 GCA_025361285.1 Bacteroidales bacterium
CTACTCTTTTGTTTAAATTAAAATTACTAAAATATATAATATATTGTTTTAAAGTTACAACATTAATTGTATAAATTCAATTTCAGACCACAAAAAATAAAAATAGTAAGTTTTTTATACCAAAGAAATTGCAAAAGAAGCAAACTAGTACTCGTTTTCTTCGTCATCCTCGTCAATCATCGAATTTTGTAGATCGGCCATTTTTATGGCTGTAATAGCTGCCTCTACACCTTTGTTACCATGCTTTCCGCCAGCACGATCCTGAGCCTGCTGCAAAGTGTCGGTAGTAAGTACGCCAAAAATTACAGGTGTGTTATATTCGAGGTTTACGTGCGTAATGCCTTGTGTAACTCCCTGACAAATGTAATCGAAGTGTGGCGTTTCGCCCCTGATAACGCAGCCTAGGCAAATTACCGCATCCGATTCGGAATACTCTACCATTAACTGTGCGCCTAGGCTAAGCTCGAAAGTACCTGGTACATATTTTACCACTATATTATCGTCGCTAACACCGTGTTTAATAAGTGTTTCAATTGCTCCTTTGGCCAATGCCGATGTTATTTCGATATTCCACTCCGAAACCACTAATCCAAACGAATATTCGCTTGCCGACGGTATTTGGCTTGGGTTGTAGCTCGATAGGTTTTTTAAAGCTGATGCCATGCGCTTTTAATTTTTGATTGATTATTTTTATTTTTTAACCACATACTTTACAAAAAAACACAAAAAAAGGGACTCGTCGTCCCCCTAAATGTATTGAGAAAACGTGAATTTTACTTCAAGTTTCCTTTAATTTTTATGCGTTCGATATACTTTTCGGCTTGCTGACCTTCCGACGAACGGTTATATTCCTTTTCAATTTGCTCAAAAAGCTCCACAGCCTTAGTAAAGTCACCTTTTTCTTCGAGAAGCAAAGCGGCGCGCATCAAATATATTGGCGATGTAAAGTCGTTTTCGACATTGTCGGCTGCTTTCTTGTAAAACTTAATTGCTTTGTCGTTTTCGTTAAGTTCGGCATAACAATCACCTATTGACCCAAGGGCTACGTTCGATAAAATATTGTCGTTCGAGTCGAATTTCTTCAAATGTTCGATAGCGTCGGCGTACTTACCCATGCTTTTCAAGCAAATGCCAGCATAATAATGCGATAATGTTGCTGAGTTTGTAAGGTAATATTCGTCGATAATACCAAGAAAACCAGGATAGTTGCCGTCGCCATTCAAAGCCAATCGAAACGAATCCTTTTCGAAATACTGTTCGGCAACAAACATTTGAGTTTGCGCCTTTTCTTCTTGTGGAGTTAAATAGAAGCGATTGAAAGCGAAATAGATACCAACAACGACAACAATTGCGCCAACAATTATCATCAAACTCTTCTGGTTTTCTTCGATATATTGTTCCGTGCGCGACAAAGCACTTTCAATGCCTTCTAGTTTATCGTCTGTAGTTTCCTTGTTTGTATTAGCCATTTGCGAATCGATTAGGTTTTTATTATTCGAACGCAAATGTAATAGATTTACAAAATATCTGAAACTTTTGTTGTTTTTTTTTAAATCGAAATTTCAGAAATGTGTTGAAATTAGTAGGCAACCTACGGCATTTTTTCACATCGGCACATTTTCATCTTTTATCATATCTTTGCATTTTACCGAAAATATATGCACACATACCTGCACAAGCTTACACTGTTGAACTTTAAGAATTACGAGGAGGCTTCGCTTGAATTTTCGTGCAAAATTAACTGCTTGGTTGGAAACAACGGTATTGGCAAAACCAATATATTAGACTCTTTATATTATTTATCGCTTTGCAAAAGCTTTTTTCCCAATAGCGACAGCCACAACATAAGGCATGGCGAAGAGTTTTTTATGATTCAGGGCGAGTACCAACGCGACGAGAAAGCTGAAAACATATATTGTGGTGTTAAATTGGGTCAGAAGAAACTTTTTCGACGAAACGGAAAGGAATACGAGCGACTTTCGGAGCATATTGGATTGCTTCCGCTAGTAATGATTTCGCCAGCCGACAGCAGTTTAATTATTGATGGTAGCGAAGAGCGTCGGAAATTTATCGACTCCGTAATATCGCAATTCGACAATCAGTATCTCGACGATGTAATGAGGTATAACCGCGCTGTGGTACAACGTAATATGTTACTTAAGGATTTTGCCAGATCGAATAGGTTTGATGCCGATATGATAGAAATATGGAACGATCAATTAATTGCCACAGGATTACGAATATACGAAAAACGAAAGTTTTTTATTACCGATATTATCCCTGTTTTTCAGCAATATTACGAGTTTGTTTCGGGAGGAACTGAAAAAGTGGAGCTTGCATACGAATCGCAGCTATTTGAGGGCGATTTTGCCGATTTGCTCAATAAATCGATTGAAAAGGATAGAAAACTACAATATACATCGATTGGCGT
Organism: Bacteroidales bacterium; assembly: GCA_025361285.1. Taxonomy (GTDB): domain Bacteria; phylum Bacteroidota; class Bacteroidia; order Bacteroidales; family JAAUTT01; genus JAAUTT01. The sequence goes on from JANYAP010000122.1 coordinate 2,432, forward strand.
ACATAAGGACGATTTAACATTACAACTTGGTAATCACCCAATTAAACGGGTAGGTTCGCAGGGCCAGCAAAAAACGTTTTTGGTATCATTAAAGCTTGCGCAATTCGATTACATAAAGCTAAAATCGGGCAATGTGCCGATATTGCTTTTAGATGATATATTCGACAAATTCGATGCAAATAGGGTTAATAAGATTATTCAACTAACGGCGAACGATAATTTCGGGCAGATTTTTATAACCGATACCAACTCGGAGCGGATGAGTAATGTTTTGAAGCAAATTAACAGCGATTATCGCCTTTTTCATATTTCGGAAAAGGAAATAGAAGTTTTTAGAAATGAGTACTAAGTAAATTGACAATTGACAATTAAAAATTAAATTATGCGGCGTAGCAATGTTCAAAATATTGGAGAACTAGTAGGCGACTTGCTTAAGGAATTGCGTATCGATCATAAATTGAAGGAGGTACGTATTATTAATTCGTGGGGCGAGTTGTTAGGTACTAATATTCAACGTGCTACAAACAATATTTTTGTAAAAAACAGGGTGCTATTTGTTTATCTCAAATCGCCAATTGTACGCAACGAGCTTATGATGATGAAATCGGCAATTATAAAGAAGCTAAACGAACAGGTTGGAGAGAAGGTAATTGATGATATTGTGTTGCGATGAGTACTAAGTACTAAGTACTTAGTACTTCAACTTAAAACCTCTCGCTTGTAGCAAAGAAAAAAGCTACTTCAATTGCAGCATTTTCGTCGCTATCGGAACCATGAACAGCATTTTGCTGCATCGATTTTGCAAATTGCTTACGAATAGTGCCTTCAGCTGCTTCTTCGGGATTGGTAGAACCTATTAATGCACGAAAGTCGTTAATTGCATTTTCTTTTTCGAGGACAGCCACAACAATAGGCCCCGAAGTCATAAACGACACTAAACCACTAAAAAATGGGCGCTCGCGATGAACACCATAAAATGCTTCAGCCTCAGCTAAGGTAAGTTGCAATAACTTCAAACCCGAAATTTTAAAACCACCTTTGTTAATACACGATAAAATTTCGCCTATATACCCACTTTTTACAGCATCGGGCTTAATAATTGTAAACGTTAAACTTCCTGACATAACTATTTTTATATATTGAGCGGCGAAAGTATAAATTTATTTTGTTCGAATATCAAAGCATACTGTACAACATATTTTTCAACAAAATTTAACGTAAAGTATTATTTATCTGAATGTTAATAACGTAAAAACAAAGTGTTTTGCGAATTACAATCGAACTTTCATCCAAAATCAGATGTGTTTTTCAACATGTAGGAACTTAATACGCCAAAATATGAAAAAAGAACGCCTAGTAACCACTAAAGCTTTGTAAGAAAATAAGTAACACAATTGGGTCTGATAAAAATATATTAAATGCCTGATTTTTTTATGTAAGCCTGCTCCGAAAAGACGAATTAGTGTCATTCCGACGTAGGTCGGAACGGCGAAGCACTCACCGAAGGTAATCTAATACAAGTAAGCTATTGCATTACTTGCGAACATTCGTTTGAGATCCCGACCTATGTCGGGATGACAGAACCACTAATGGATTGCCTTCGGCGAGCTCGTAAACTCGGTTCCGACCTACGCCGGAATGACATCGTATTTTTTGATTTATCAAAATGCACGAGTTATTTAATTACAGCTCCTAATAATAATCAAAAAAAATATTTTGCAAAAATTGAATATTCTGTACTTTTCTATAAATTTGCCACTATTACCTAAATTTAATATAAATGAACAGCGGAAAAGTAAAATTCTTTAATGAAACTAAAGGTTTTGGGTTTATTAAGGACAACGAATCGGAAAAAGAGTATTTTGTGCATGTTTCGGGTTTAATCGATCGAATTAACGAAAACGACGAGGTAACTTTCGAAATTCAGGAAGGAAAAAAAGGATTAAATGCTGTAAATGTTAAACTTGCATAGTTTAAAAAAGTTTTAATCTAATTGTTACTAAGCTTCACTTTAAAGTGAAGCTTTTTTATTTTAAACACACATAATCAATAACTTATGTATTCAAATTTTAATTCGCCTTCCGAATATTATATTTCGCGAGAAACGGAGAACACAATTCTGCTTAAAACACTTCGAAAAAAATCGGCTTTCATAGCAATTATTAGGCTTGTGCTGTTTATTGGTGGCGTTGCATTATGCGTGTTTTTAGGTTTTAATACCACACCTACTATTACGGCATTAGCAGTATTATTAAGTATTGCAACTATGCTTATAACTGTTAAGTGGCACCAAAAAATACAAGTACAAATAGCAATTACCCAAAGTGTTATAAATATTAACCAAAACGAACTTGCTTGTTTAAACTTCAATTTTAGCGGTTTGCCCGATGGAAAAGAAGCTGTAGATTACCAACATCCGTTTTCGAGCGACCTCGACATTTTTGGAGAAAACTCTATATTTCAATACATTAACCGAACTGTTACCCCCTTTGGATTTAAGCAACTTGTATTGTGTTTTAAACATTTAGAGCTAAACACTTCAACCATTTCACATAACCAACAATGTATTAATGAGTTAGCTAGCAAGCCCAATTGGCGACAATTGTTTATTGCCGAAGGTGTGCAATTGGCATTGGACGAGCAACAAGTTAACCGGCTTTTCGATTGGTTTAATAGCAAGAATAAGTTTGTGAACAAGTTATATATCAAATACTTAATTGTTATACTACCAGTACTTACATCACTATTGCTTGCTTATGGCATATTTTCAGGAGTTTACAGTCTTTTTACTATGTTTGCTTTAGTTCAAATATTTATTATAATGCTAAATACTAAGGAGATAAATAAAGTGCACGATAATGTTAGTCAAATGCACCGAATATTGCAATCGTACTCCACACTATTTAGTTTAATAGAAACAGAACAATTTAAAACCGAAAAGCTTCAATTGCTTCAGCACCAGTTAATTTCCGAAAAGCAAGGAGCTGCCATGCAGTTACAAAAGTTGTCGGGAATTTTAAACGCTTTCGATACACGGTTAAACATTTTGGCAGCAATTCCATTAAACACATTGGTTTTGTTCGATTTACATACCGTTACGCGGTTGGAACGTTGGAAAGAAAACAACCTCACAAACAGCAAGATATGGTTCGAAACATTGGGCGAATTCGAGCGATTAATAAGCCTTTCGAACTACGCGTTTAACAATCCCGAAAATTGCTATCCAGCCTTATCGGTTGAAAGTTACACTTTTAAGGCTACGGATTTGGGTCATCCACTAATACCAGCTGCAAATAGGGTTACAAACAATTTTTCGTTGTCGAACAAAGGTTCATTGGCTATTTTAACTGGCGCAAATATGGCCGGAAAAAGTACTTTTCTGCGAACTGTGGGTATAAACATGGTGCTGGGAACAACAGGTGCACCAGTTTGCGCTACTTCGCTTGAGTTTTGCCCAATACAAATTCGCACTAGCATAAACGTTCGCGATTCGCTTAAAGGCAACGAATCGTATTTTTATGCCGAATTACAACGACTTAAATCGATAATAGACACGTTGTTAAGTGGCGAAAAAATATTTATTATTCTCGACGAAATACTAAAAGGCACTAATTCGAACGACAAGCTTAAAGGTTCGTTCGCATTATTAAAACGACTTAAAGACATGAATGTATCGGGTATTATTGCCACGCACGACATATCACTTAGCGAATTGGAACAGCAGTTTCCTGAAAACTTCAAAAATTATTGCTTCGAAGTTTCGTTGGATAACGACTTTTTATTTTACGATTACAAACTCAACAATGGCGTATGTAAAAACCTGAATGCTTTACTGTTAATGAAAAAGATGGGAATTGTTAATTAGTGTCCATCCGTAATGTCGGTTTTTTAATAGCTCTGGCATTTATGCCAGAGAAAATGAATATCTAAAAATGGGCTTTAGCCCAAATAATATATTGATATTTAGGCTAAAGCCTATTTGTTTTTTTTATTTTTCAACGAGCTAAAGCTCGTTGCTAATCAAATTATCGACTTTACGGATGGACACTAATTGGTAAACCTTGAGTCTGCACCGAAAAGTCAGTTTGGTGTCATTCCGGCGAAGGCTGGAACGGCAAAGCCCTTACCGAATGTAATCCATAATACTCTAATAGTCAATTTAGTAACAAACGAAACCTTTTCTAAAATAACAGATTATTAGTTTATTACAGTGTATAATCGAATTCTCAATGGAAAGGTTTCGCCTGTTGCAGTATATTACGAACACAAATTAGCAAAACTGCGTGGCCAAATTGATTTCACTCTTTTTCCGACTACTTTATCATATCCTCAATTCCTTTTTCTAATTTTGTGGGCTTATAATTTTATCTTATTTTGAATGAACTCCAACTCACGATATATGCAGCGCGGCGTATCGGCTTCGAAGGAAGACGTACACAATGCAATTAAAAATGTAGATAAAGGTCTGTATCCTAAGGCATTCTGTAAAATACTGCCCGATATTTTAACTGGCAATGCTGCATATTGCAACATTATGCATGCCGACGGAGCTGGAACTAAGTCGTCGTTAGCCTATATTTATTGGAAGGAAACTGGCGATTTAAGCGTATGGAAAGGAATAGCTCAGGATGCGCTAATTATGAATATCGATGATTTACTGTGCGTTGGAGCTGTAAATAATATATTAGTTTCGTCAACTATAGGTAGAAACAAGTTGCTTATTCCGGGCGAAGTTATTTCGGCAATTATTAGTGGAACCGAAGAGTTATTGGAGCAACTTCGTTCGTATGGAATGGAAATTTATTCCGCCGGTGGCGAAACAGCCGATGTTGGCGATTTGGTGCGTACAATTATTGTCGATTCTACGGTTGCTTGCCGTATGCTTCGGTCGGATGTTATTACGAACGAAAAAATTACTGGAGGCGACGTAATTGTTGGTCTATCGTCGTTTGGCCAGGCAACGTACGAAACCGAATACAACGGAGGAACAGGAAGTAATGGGCTTACTTCGGCAAGGCACGATGTTTTTGCTAATTATCTGGCTACCAAGTATCCCGAAAGCTACGAGAATTCTATTTCGGGCGACCTCGTGTATTCGGGCAACTATAGTTTAACCGACAAAATTGCAGGTTTAGGTATCGATGCTGGAAAGCTGGTATTATCGCCTACACGAACCTATGCACCAGTAATAATAAAATTACTTAACCATTTTCGCAACGATATTCACGGTATGGTGCACTGTTCGGGTGGCGCACAAACAAAAGTGATGCATTTTGTAAATAATTTGCATGTAATTAAGGATAATCTATTTACATTACCGCCACTATTTCAAATAATTCAGCAACAATCGAATACATCGTGGTTCGAAATGTACAAGGTTTTTAATATGGGTCATAGGTTCGAAATTTACACATCGCCACAAATAGCTGAGCAGATAATATCTATTTCGGAATCGTTTGGAATAGAAGCCCGTATTGTAGGCCACTGCGAAAACGCCGAAACAAACAAACTTACAATTAAAAGCGAATTTGGAGAATTTGTGTATTAACTTAACTATTGTAAAATAGGTTGTTATAAGCCTATTACCAACAAATAACGAATTACAATATGCCCATTAAGGGAACATGGATCGGCGAAACTATCACCCGATACGAAATGTGATGCGAGTGATGTACTTGCCTAACAACTGAACCGACCAAAGGGAGCTCTGCGAAGCAAAACCATTATTGGGCATAGCGTGTGTTAGTTTCAAAATATTTTGGAATATGCTAAAAAATTACTAAAGCCGAACCTAAGTCTTGGTCAGCTTGATAAAACCCAAATAAAATAATTTTATCTGGACTAAATCCAATTGCTATTTTATTTACAATTTCAAATATTTTAGATTCATAAAACATAATTCATTTTTTTGCAATTTATATAATTTTTGATTCTATGATTGTTTTTTTTGTATTGCTTGGTAGCTAGCACACTTACAACCGCACCTTAACAACAACTTTTCTTACTTTCGTTTTTCCGCCAATAGCAACCTTGGGAAGATGAGCATCGCTAGGGAAAAGGACCGCAAAATTGTCTGGTCGTAAAATTACAAAGTCGCCTTCGCCATCGTAAAACTCAATGTCTTTCTCGCTGTTATAAGGCGTGTTAACTTTCATACCTTTTAACGATGCAACGCCAATTTGCTCGATACCCGATATAACTATTTGAATATCGGCATACTTCTGATGCGCCTCCCATTTGGAATTGTCGAGATCCTCGGTTTCGTATTCGCTAACTAGTGCAAAAATATCGTCGTCCTCAATGGTATGGCGGCCAATTTCGAGTTTCGACAAATCGTAATTCTGAATATACCCTAAAGCCACTGCCAGACGGATATTTATTGCGGAGTACAACCGCGAATTGTCAAGTTGATCGATAATCATAGTTCATATCTTTTAGTTTTCAAAGATATGTAATATGTATTAAATAAGCTCCTACTGCGTTGTTGATAAAATTTTAAATTACTCACAAATCCATGTGTTTTTAATGGTGTTCGTGAACGCTTCACTAAGTTCTCACGTACTTCAGTATGCTGCGGTTTAAAATTTTATCACGCCTTGAAGGAACTAATTTACTACACATTACTATAGAAATTGGAAAGGAAAAAACGAATATAACTTCTTAAAATTATTGTCGTATCTTTGCGGTTTTAATTAAATTCGAAAATGACGCATAAATCGGGCTTTGTAAACATTATTGGTAACCCAAACGTAGGTAAATCGACACTTTTAAATGTTTTATTAGGCGAAAAACTTTCCATTGTAACATCAAAAGCCCAAACCACCCGCCATCGTATTCTTGGCATTATTAATACCGATGATTATCAGATAGTTTACTCCGACACTCCCGGAATTATTAAACCACACTACAAAATGCACGACGCCATGATGGGCTTCGTGAAATCGGCCATCGATGATGCCGACGTGCTTCTGTATGTTACCGATGTTGTGGAAACAAAAGATAAAAACATTGAGTTTATTGAAAAGGTAAATAAAAGTACCGTTCCTGTTCTTTTGGTTATCAATAAGATAGACCTTTTTAGAGAAAACGAATTAGAGCCATTAGTTGCATTATGGAAAGAGCTTATGCCTCGCGCTGAGGTTATTCCGGTTTCGGCTTTAAAAAAGTTTAATGTGGAAACCATATTCGCTCGCATACTCGAGAAACTGCCCGAAGGACCAGCCTATTACGACAAAGACGCATTTTCCGACAAAACAGAACGTTTCTTTGTGTCGGAAATTATTCGCGAAAAAATATTTTACAATTACCAAAAGGAAATACCTTATTCGGTTGAAGTTGGTATTGAGCTATTTAAGGAAGATGATAACATGATCAACATCAAGGCCGTTATTATTTGCTCGCGCGAAACACAAAAAGGCATTTTAATAGGCAAAGGCGGTTTGGCATTGAAAAAGGTTGGTAGTCAGGCGCGCTTCGACATAGAGAAGTTTTTAGGCAAAAAAGTTTTTCTAGAAATGTTTGTAAAGGTAATGAAGGATTGGCGCGATAGCGATAGGCTGCTAAAGGAGTTTGGGTATAATTTGTAAAAAAGCAAGTAGTTGGAGTTAGGTGGTATTCAAAATTATAAAATCAAAAATTAATAAATGAGTAATATAGTAGCAATTGTAGGACGACCGAATGTGGGTAAATCGACACTTTTTAACCGCTTAACTGGCCGCAAGGATGCGATTGTAGATGAAATTTCGGGCGTTACGCGCGACCGTCATTATGGATTAGTAGAATGGCAAAACCGCGAGTTTACTGTAATTGATACAGGCGGTTACGTAACCAACTCCGACGATGTTTTCGAGGAAGAAATACGTAAGCAAGTGCTTTTGGCTATCGACGAAGCCGATGTTATTCTGTTTTTGGTTGATGTATATAACGGCATAACCGATTTAGATGAAGGTGTTACCGCCATTTTGCGCCGTAGTCGTAAAAAAGTAATACTAGTGGTAAATAAGGTCGATAATCTTGATCGTCAGTACGATTCGCAAGTGTTTTATAAACTAGGATTGGGCGAATTTTTTACCATTTCGTCGATGAGCGGAAGTGGATCGGGCGATTTGCTCGATAAGGTAATAGCGCTTTTACCACCAGAACCAGCTCGTGAAGATGATGCAGGTGTGCCTCGCATTGCTATTGTTGGGCGACCAAACGTAGGAAAGTCGTCGTTAGTTAACGCTTTATTGGGCGAAGAACGAAATATTGTGACACCAATTGCCGGAACCACGCGCGACTCCATTCATACGCGCTATCGCAAATTCAATCACGACTTTTATATTATCGATACAGCTGGTTTGCGTAAGAAAACAAAAGTTGAGGAAGACCTTGAGTTTTACTCAGTTATGCGCGCAATTCGCTCTATCGAGGATTCGGATGTTTGCCTGCTTTTACTCGATGCAACTCGCGGTATTGAGGCTCAGGACTTGAACATTTTTCATCTTATACAGAAAAACAAAAAGGGCATTGTAATTCTTGTAAATAAATGGGATTTGGTTGAAAAGGACACTAATACCACCTTGGAATTTGAAAAACGTATTTTCGAGCGCTTGGCACCTTATACCGACATAAATATTATTTTCACCTCAACAGTAACAAAGCAACGTTTGCAAAAAGTACTCGACACTGCCGTAGAGGTTGCTCGTAGCCGCAAACAGCGCATTACAACATCGAAATTAAATGATATAATGCTTGCCGAAATTGAACGCAATCCGCCACCGGCACTCAAGGGTAAGTATGTAAAAATTAAGTATGTAACGCAATTGCCAACCGGAACGCCGCAATTTGCATTTTTCTGCAATCAACCACAGTATGTAAAGGAGCCATACAAGCGATATATCGAAAACCGTATGCGCGAGCACTTTGATTTCACTGGTGTGCCTATTCAAATATATTTTAGGGAAAAATAGATATTAAATTGAACGCAAAGGCGCAGAGAAGATTGAACCCAATTTCATTAATTCTCTGTGTATTTTTACCTCTGCGTTCAAACTTTTTTCGGCGAAGCCGAACAATTACAAATTCTCTAACACAAAGTCGGTAATTCTCTTATACAAATGCATTCTCGTATTACCACCGTAAATTCCATGGTTCTTATCGGGGTATATTGCCATTTCGAACTGCTTATTGGCTTGTATAAGGTTTTCGGCAAACATCATACTGTTCTGTAAATGAACATTATCGTCGGCCGAGCCGTGAATTAGCAGAAACTTTCCATTAAGTTTGTTGGCGAAATTTAACGGCGAATTATCGTCGTATCCACTTGCGTTTTCCCGTGGCGTACGCATAAAGCGCTCGGTATAAACAGTATCGTAAAACCGCCAATTTGTTACAGGCGCAACAGCAATGCCTATTTTAAAAACATGGGTGCTTTTTGTAAGGCAAAGCGATACCATGTAACCTCCATAGCTCCAACCGAATATGCCTATTCTGTTTTCATCAATAAACGGCTGCGAAGCGAAGTAACGAGCCGCAGTTATTTGATCGTCGGTTTCGAGTTTTCCAAGTTGCAAGTACGTACATTTTTTAAAGGCCTCGCCGCGCGCAGCAGTGCCTCTATTATCCACACACGCCACAATAAACCCTTGTTGTACAAGGTATTGAAACCAGCCATCGTTTAAACTATATTCATTTTTAACATTTTGCGATTGAGGTCCGCCGTAAACGTACATCAGCAGAGGATATTGCTTTGTTGAATCGAAATTATTGGGTTTAAGCAGGTAACCATTTAATTCTGTGCCTTCACTTGCTGGAATTTTCACGAACTCCTTTTTTGCGAAATTGTAAATGTTAAGTTGGGCTGTTAATTCAGCGTTATCTTCCAGAATACGAATTAGTTTGCATTTTGCAATGTGTAGAGTGTATTTCGTAGGCGTATTCGCATTGCTCCATTTGTTTATATAATAATTGAATTTCGAGCTAAACTCCGTGCTGTTTGTGCCTTGCTGCGTGGAAATTTTTGTTTTTCGACTACCATCGAATTTAATGGAATACACATTGCGCTCCAGCGGCGACGACTCGGTACTTGTATAATAAATGGTACTACTAGCCTCATTTATAGCGAGTAACTCGTCAATCTCAAATTTTCCGCTAGTAATTTGGTTTATAAGCTTCCCATCCATCGAATACAGGTACAGATGCATAAATCCGTCCTTTTCGCTAAAAAGTACAAACCGCTTATTGTCTTTCAAAAAGTTAATGTAGTTATCAGATATTTCCGAAATAAAACATTTATTGGTTTCGGAATATAAAACAGTTGATATACCAGTAGTCGCGTTGTTAACAAGTACATCAACTCTGTTTTGAAGTCGGTTTAATTTAATGATACACAAGCTATTGGAATTCGAAGTCCATTTAATACGCGGGATGTATTGGTCGGTTTCATCGCCAACATCCATTAGCGTATTTTTTGCAGAATTGAAGCTGTAAACGTGAATACTTACAATAGAGTTTTCCTCGCCTGCTTTAGGGTATTTGTAAGTTGAAATTGTAGGGTAAAGGCTGTCGTACAGAGGAATAGAATACATTTTAACCCGTCGTTCATCGAACCGCATATAGGCAAGTTTGCTGCCATCGGGCGACCACTCGAATCCTCGCGAAAAGCTGAATTCTTCCTCGTAAACCCAATCGGGAGCGCCGTTTATTATTTCGTTGTGTTTTCCATCGGAGGTAATTTGCGTTTCGGCATTTAAAACTAAATCGCACACAAACAGGTTGTTGTCTCTCACAAAAGCAACCTTATTGCTTTTAGGCGAAAATGTAGCTAATTGTTGTTTGCCATTGTTAGATAGAGCTTTACATGTTTCACTTTTTATATCGTAAACATAATAATCGGCCGTAAACGAATGACGGTATAACGATTCTTCGTTGGTAGTAATAAGTATTTTAGTTTCATCATCCGATAGTTGATATTCCGATATGTAGCTAATTTTATGAATGTTAGTCCATTTAGTAGAAAAAATTGTATCAACAGGTAATCCGTTGGAATACTTATACTTAACTATGTATGTGTTTTTATTGAGCGTTGTGTAATGTTCGCCATCGTTCATCGATCGAATTGCGTTTATAGTTTTCGGTTTAAATTTTTGCGATGCTATAACATCTTCTAATTTAATGCATTGGCTGGATTGTTGAGCAAATGAAGCATTGCAACATGTTAGAAAAAGAAGTAGGATTGATTTTGGAATTTGGTTTGGCATGAAATATATTTTTAAATATTTATAATAGTTTAACGGCTATTCAAATTAAAGCCTTTTAGGCTTTCACAACCTTAAGGCCTTGTAATAAAATAAATTATTCGATTTAGCGTCATTCCGACGCAGTTCGGAACCGAGTTTACGAGCTCGCCGAAGGCAATCACTAGTTCTTTTTTATTTTTATGGATTACCTTCGGTGAAGGCTTCGCCGTTCCGACCTACGTCGGAATGACAGCATACTTTTAAGATTTGCCAATGTGGAAGGTTTTTCCGTTCATGTAAATGTACGACTTATTATATTCAGACATCCAATACTTCCGTAATTTAAACTGCGACCGTTTCAAAAATGAGTTGTAAATTTGTGAAAGGAAAAAGGGTTTCAGTTTGGTTTAAAAATGCGCATAATTCTTTCACGGCTTTGTTAGCCCTTGGTGTGGAT
>JANYAP010000160.1 GCA_025361285.1 Bacteroidales bacterium
AGCATCGCAAATAGCTCTACCAACTGAATGGAATCGATGTGAATTTCGTTTTTTAGATCACCATCGGGGTTTATAGATGCTACACTACGACCAGTAACTTTCGATAGAATCTCTGTAACTTTAATTTTGTTGTCTATATGCATATCAATATAATTTAGAGCTAATTAATAGTAAATAAACGCAATATGTAAATGTAGTAAACTTTATTTAGAAAATTAAAAATATATATAATAGCAGTTAGTAAAGTCAACAATAATTTGTTAAATTTAATAAACAAATTGTATTATCAATTCAGTATGGCATTTAGTTACAAACAGGTATTGGTTAGTGTATTAGGTAGTCCCGAAAAAACATCTTTCGAGGAGAGGTTAGTGTTGGCTAATATTTTATTTTCTAGTTTTGCCACACTTGCATCTACATTTGTTAACATTAACCTCGGGCTTACACCAATTGCTGTTGCTGTAGCTATGGTTTCGTCGATATTTTACTTGTTTTTGTATGCTTTAGGCAGGTTCTATTATAAAAAAGAATTAGTAAAATGGCTTTTTAGTATTTATACACTTATCGCAATAAATTTTCTTTGGGTATCAAATAATGGATCGAAAGGGTCAGCATCGTTCTATATTGTTATTTATTATTTTATAATGATTTTTGCATGGGATTACCATAGAATTAAGATAATAACAGTAATTGTATTTCTAAATATTATTGGTTATTTTTACATTGAGGCTACTTATACTAATTTCATTTCCGAATACCCTAGTTACTTTGCAAGGGTTGCCGATAGTTATACAACACTAATTTTTCTATTTGGAGCGTTTATTATAATATTTATTAACGCCAAAAACAACTATATTAAACAAACAATACGCGCACAGGAGTCCGACCGATTAAAGTCCACTTTTTTGGCAAACATGTCGCACGAAATACGCACACCATTAAATTCGGTAATTGGGTTTTCGAGGTTGCTTACCAAACGCGACCTTAGCCCCGAGAAAAAGGAAAAGTATGCTGAACTGATAACCGATAATGGCAATTACCTTATAAAATTGGTGTCGGATATTTTAGATATTTCGTTAATTGAAACTGGGCAACTTAAAGTTAATGAGAAGTTTTTAGATGTTTCGGTTGTATGTAATAAGTTGTTAAGTACTTATACCCTATTGATTAGGGAGCTTAAAAAAAAGCATGTAAAAATTGAGCTTCGAGTTCCGCCTCATAAGGTTTCGTTAATATCGGACGAAGTGCGAATTGAGCAGATACTTTCGAACTTATTACATAACGCAGTAAAATTTACCGACGAAGGAAAAGTGGTGTTTGGTTATTATGTTGAAAATAACAATGTTGTGTTTTTTATTGAAGATACTGGAAGGGGCATTAAGGAAGAATACCAGAAGGATTTGTTTAATAGATTTGCCAAAACCGACGACCCTACCGATTTACATTTCGAACGTGGGGCTGGTATTGGTTTAGCATTATCGAAAGAAATGATTATTCTTTTGGGCGGAACTATTTGGTTTACATCTAAGTATCAGGAAGGATCAACATTCTATGCATCAGTGCCGCTTACAGCTAATACGAATTAGTATTTATCCGTAAAGTCGATTTTTTAATAGCTCAGGCATTTATGCTAGAGAAAATGAACATAGAAAGATGGGCTTTAGCCCAAATAATATATTGATATTTAGGCTAAAGTCGTATTTGTTTGTTACTTTTCAACGAGCTAAAGCTCGTTCCTAATCAAAAAACAGACATTACGGATGCACCATAATTAACTATTTTAGAATGAATTGGCACAATAAGACAATATTGATAGTAGAAGATGAGACAGCAAATTTATTTCTGCTTACAGAATATTTGGAGCCAACGGGCATTAACATAATTGAAGCTTGGAATGGTTCGGAAGGTATTGAAATGTTTATTAAGCACAAGCCCGATATAGTGCTTATGGACATAAAAATGCCACTTATGAATGGTTATGAGGCAATTGTAAAAATAAGAGAGCTGGATACCAACGTTACTGTTATTGCCCAAACGGCATATACTATGGTTGGCGACCGTGAAAAAATTATGGCTTCGGGCTTTACCAATTATATAGGTAAGCCTATAAAGGAAGTAGATCTTTTCGATAAAATTGCTATGTATATTGGTACATAATATGAGCCAATTAGTAAGGTCAATTGTTAGGCTCAGCTGAGGCTCAGAACCCCTAACCCATTAGTTGGTAATAAGTCATTTATTAGAATTTATTACCTGCGGTGAGTGCTTTGCCGTTCGTAAATATAATTGTTGTAACAATAAGGTAATAAGGTTGGTTTTATAGGTTCATATTTTTCTACTAAGGTTAAAAAAAATATAGTTAAAAACCTTATTTTAAATTTGTTAACCTTAGTAGAAATTAATACACCGAGATTTCTAAAAACCTTATTAACCTTATAGTTTACGCCATGACTTGAGGTATGAGGCTAAGCTAAGCAATTCGAGGATAACATTTATAAAAACCACTAAAACACTTTGGATTAAGTGCTTGAAATATTGATATATATCTTAAACACTCTGCTATTTTGTTTTACGAATTTTTCGGATTAAGCAAACTACTCCAATAAAACATGTCTTTAAACAATGGTTTCAACTGAACTTCATTGTCAAAAATGCCAAATACCGCCGAGCCGCTGCCTGTCATCGACGCGTATATCGCACCTTGTTGGTAAAGGGTTTCCTTTACTATTTTAATTTCGGGATGCGACTTAAGAATGCTTTCTTCGAAGTCGTTTATTACCAAGTGCTTCCATTGCGTTATTGGTTGCTTCAGTATTTCTAAAAGCGATTGTATTGGTTTATGAGGCTTCACCCCAGAATAGGCTTGGGCTGTGCCTACAAAAATATTAGGCTTAACTAAAACAATAAATTTGCTGGAAATATCTAATTGGATATCTGTTAACACGTTACCTTTTTCTACACCAAACGAAGGTTTATTGCGAATAAAGAAAGCACAATCGCTACCGAGTTGTGATGCATAGTTGGCTAATTCATTATTTGGCAGACTTATATCGAAAAACCGATTTAACAGCGAAAGAGCAAAAGCACCATCCGACGATCCTCCACCCAAACCAGCACCCATTGGAATAAGCTTATGCAGATAAATGTTTATTGGCGGAAGGTCGAACTCCTTATCGAGTAAATGATAAGCTTTTACACACAAATTACTTTCGTGGTTTCCGGGAATTGCTAAGCCCGAAGTTGTTATTTCAACCTTAGCAAGCTTGTTATCGCTTCGAATAATTTCGAGGATATCGCTAAGCGGAATGGGGTAGAACACAGTTTCGATGTTATGAAAATTATCGGGACGCCGCTCCACAATATTCAACCCTATGTTTATTTTAGCATTCGGAAAACAGAGCATGAGAAAAAGGTTTTTGCAAAAATAGCTAATTTTGCTTGTTTACGACTAGCAAGGAATACTTAATCCTGTACCTTTGAAAAAAAGTTTGGCATTTATGGAAAGCAACAAATATAAAAGCGCATTAACTGTAAATGAGGGTGTTGAACAACCACCTTCGGTTAACAACGATTCGGTAAGTAGTTTTATTCGAAAAACGAAAAAAAAGCTCGATGTACAACAGTTTGTTGATGGCATTTTAAGCGGCAATCGCACCGTTTTAAGTCAGGCGATTACAATGGTGGAAAGTTCGTTGCCAGCACATCATAAAATAGCTCAGGAGGTTATCGAAAAGTGTCTGCCATATTCAGGCAAATCTCTACGCATAGGCATTACAGGTGTTCCAGGCGTTGGCAAAAGTACGTTTATTGAGTGTATGGGTGTTTATGTTACATCGCTGGGCAGAAAACTCGCTGTGCTAGCCATCGACCCGTCGTCGGAACGATCGAAGGGAAGTATTTTGGGCGATAAAACGCGTATGGAACAACTTTCGGTGGATAAGAACGCATTCATCCGTCCATCGCCATCGGCAGGGTCGCTTGGCGGGGTAGCACGTAAAACCCGCGAAACTATTATACTATGCGAGGCCGCTGGTTTCGACACCATTTTTATTGAAACAGTTGGAGTGGGGCAATCGGAAACGGCTGTTCATTCGATGGTCGATTTCTTTTTGCTACTAATGCTTGCTGGTGCAGGCGACGAGCTGCAAGGCATTAAGCGTGGCATTATGGAAATGGCCGATACCATAGCAATTACAAAAGCCGATGGGAATAACTTTCATAAGGCCGAAATAGCTTCGGTACAGTACCGAACAGCATTGCAGCTTTTTCCGAAGTCCGATTCGGAATGGATACCTCAGGTACTTTTATGCTCGGCAATAAATGGTTTTGGGATTGATAAACTTTGGGAAACAATATCGAATTACACACAACAAACACAGCAAAACACATACTTTCACAAGCGTAGGCAGCAGCAAGCAAAATATTGGATGTACGAAACAATTAACGAAGCCTTAAACGATCATTTTTATCGTAATCCGCAAATAGCTAACCGTTTACCCGAATACGAAGCAATGGTAGTTGCCGACCAACTTACGTCGTTTAATGCCGCTAAGCAACTTTTAACTAAATACTTCGAGCATGGAATTGCGGATTGAAAACTATTTGTTTGTGTGTAATATTGATTATTAGGCATAAATACCTTTTTTAATCAAAATGATTGTCATAATCGACATTTTTTATATTCATGAGTAGTTGCGTTTAAGAATAATTACTACCTTAGTAATTTTAAAATTAAAATTTTTTGGTTAGGGGTAATTTTAATTATGTGCAGTTCAAGTAAATAACTCAAGTAAACTTAATATTTATAATATGAATAGTAAATTATTGGCGAGTACGTTGCTAATGTTGCTTTTAGCATCGGGAGTGTCCACGCAGGCACAAGGAAACAATGGGTCTTCTGGGAAACCGCTATCCTTTGGTATTAAAGCTGGTGGAGTTTTTTCTGGTTTCACAAATCATGGCGATGTTTTTACCAGTTCGCGAACAGGGCTTACTTTAGGAGCTTTTAGCGAATTTAGAGTTACCGATTATATAGGAGTTTCCGCCGAAGCAAACTATGTTCAGGAAGGTGCATTCCATGTTAATCCATATCTTGTTTACCCAGCGGCAACGGTAAATTACACTACTAGTATTTACAAAACCTCGTCGGATATACGATTACATACTTTGCAAGTGCCTTTATTGGTAAGCATACGAGCTCCTAAAATTAATGGTGCTGTAACTCCAAAGCTTATAGTTGGTTGCTCGTTCGATTTTATTTTAAAGGCTACCTCCAACGATATGTTTATGATAAGTGGAAATCCCGATATTCCGCTTTCAAACCGTGGTACCGAGAATGTAACAAGCAGTTTCGAGAAATTGAATATAGGTCCTGTTTTTGGTGTTGGTTTCGATTTTGCTAGCGACAATTTAACCTACATGTTAGAAGCACGATATAAAATTGGGATGAGAGATATTAACGGTCTTGGAGGATTAAATTCGTTAAATAGTCAATACGATTTTTCGGTAAATACATTAACCGTTACTTTTGGAGTCGGTTTCTAAATAGTGATTATAAAATTAATAAAATCAATAACTTAAAAATGTTAAATTATGAAAAAGTTTAGAGTTTCATTGTTATTATTAGGAGTCGCATTAATTGGTGTGAATTTCACATCGTGTAAGAAGGACGATTTTAGCGAAAAGGATGCTATGCTCCTTCAGGCTCAATTAGATAAAGAAAAACAAGTTTCTAACGACAGTGTCAATGCTTCACGTACAAAAGTTACCTACACTGTTAGCCTTGTTGATGCTGCTAGCACAACTTTGTTAAAATCGGCTTCGGCTGTTTCGAGCATTGAAGGTGCATCGGTTGTATTAATTCAAAATGGAGAAGCAATTACAAAAACTACCGATGCAAATGGCTTTGCTGTATTCGAAAACCTTAAAATTGGTCATGCTGCTTTAAATATAAAACTAGCCAACTTCTCGGAAGTAAACGCTACAATTGATTTAAATTATATTAGCAACGGGCATGCTGGCGGTCAGCAATTGGGCAATGTAATTCCAATGATAGCTACTTCAGGGGCATCAACTGGCATTATAAAGGGCAAAGTTACTGCCAATACCGATTTAACTAATTTTAAACCCGAGGCTGTTGCAAATGCAAAAGTTATTGCAACAATACAACCAAACTCTAGTGCATTGTCGAGCATTCAGGATCAAGGCATTTTCGAATCTATTTCGTACGGTGGGTTATCGTTAACAGGTATCACCGATGCCAATGGCGATTACTCGTTAGTAGTGCCAGCCACCGCTATGGGCTTAGATTACGATTTGACAGTATCGGACTTTACCGCCGACCAAAGATTACTTACAAATGAATATCTTAACCAAGATACTTCGGGTGTAGTTGTTATACCAACTAATTTTGGTTCCACATTTACTTCGGCATCCGACATTCCCGATGCATCATCGATTATTGTAACTATCGATGCCCCTAATTACACTTTCGCGCCAGCAACTGCTACTGCTG
>JANYAP010000161.1 GCA_025361285.1 Bacteroidales bacterium
AATGAGGAAATGTGAGAATGAGGAAATGTGAGAATGAGGAAATGTGAGAATGAGGAAATGTGAGAATGAGGAAATGTGAGAATGAGGATGTGGAAATGCGTTAGTTAATTTTTACATTTTCATATTTTCATATTTCCCCATTTCCCCATTTTCATATTTTTTCAAATCCTATTAATCATCCCAGCCAAATAACCAGCTCCAAAGCCGTTATCGATATTTACTACGCTAATGCCAGCCGAGCACGAATTAAGCATGGTGAGCAAAGCCGAAAGTCCTTGAAAATTAGCACCATAGCCTACGCTTGTTGGAACTGCAATAATTGGCACATTAACTAATCCGCCTAAAACACTAGGCAACGCACCTTCCATGCCAGCAACGGCAATAATAACCTTTCCGCCACGTATAATATCGAGTTTACTAAAGAGCCTGTGAATACCAGCAACACCCACATCGAAAATGCGTTCCACCTTATTACCAAACATTTCGGCGGTAACAGCAGCCTCCTCGGCAACTGGAATATCGGCGGTGCCAGCAGTAATAATTGATATATAACTATTTACAACCGTATCGATTGGTTTGCGTTGAAATACAATGGTTTTTGCCGCTTCGTTATAAATAGCATCGGGAAAATTCGTTGCTACTTGCTGATAAATATCATCATTTGCTCTGGTAGCCAATATGTTGCTACTTTTAGCGGTCATCATCTCCATAATTTTAATAATTTGTGGAGTAGTTTTTCCTGCACAGAATATTACTTCGGGATAACCGGTACGAATTTCGCGGTGATGATCGATTTTGGCAAAGCCAACGTCTTCGAACGGTAAATCGCGAAGTTTTTCGAAAGCACTATCAACCGACGACGATCCATGTTTTACATCTTCTAATATTTTTTTTATTTCGCTTGGAGACATTGTGAATTTTTGACTTTATATTTTTGATTGGTGCTTTATTATCTATATATTTCCCAATAATCCTTTGGTAAAACTATCTTGGTATTTTTGTAATAATCCATCACAAAATCCTTTGTGTTTCCTGTAATCAAAAAATCCGCATTTGTTTCAACAGCCAGTTCGAGCAATCTATTGTCTGGATTATCTGAAATTACGGTAACCTGTTGAGTTGGATAATATTTCTTAGCGATTGAATCTATCTGAGACAGAGCTAATTCTACATTATTTAGAAAATCTGGGAAGCGAGAAAATTTTGGTCTATGTAAAACTTCGCAATACTCTTTAAATAAATCAGCGGAAATACACAAATCAACCTGATTATCAAGTACACAATTATTTAAAATAAAATACGGATAGGTTTTTTGAATCAGAGCTGACACCAAAACATTTGTATCAATGATTATTTTTTGCATTTCTAACTTCTTTTACTTCATCGGAAATCTCATCTATTGTCATTTTTGATAATCCATACTTCTCCGCATGCCGAACACATTTATTGAGTGTTTGCTTAGAAATCTCCTTACTTACGATATCAACAAATTCTGAAAATGACAACGTATCATTTTCAATTCCCAATTGATTATACTCTAAGTCAGATATTGAAACACTTATAGTTTTCATAATTTATTTATTTAAGCAAATTTAATCATTTTTTATATGATTTTCAAGTTGGTAGCCCTTTTCGGCATTACACACAACTGTTTAATATACTTAACACTTCGTTGTAAACATCGGCTAATGATATATTGTTTTGTTGCGAAATTTTTAGGCAATCGCTGTACTCAGGTTTCGATTTTATGGCTATGCCGTTTAAAAAGCCAACCTTTACGCTAACTGCTCCCCACTTTGTTTCGATGGTATTAACTTCTCGTTTTAGTATTCGTTTGTTTACTTGGTAGTTACGAACGCCTAAAGTAGTAGTTTCAGTAAGTAAAATTTCCTCTATATTAGTAACTAATTGTAAATTAGACATCACGCTAATTTTTACTGCGGGGCGAGTCTTTTTCATTATAATTGTCTGAAAATAAACATCATCCGCTCCGGCATCGAAAAGCTTGTTCATTACGTATTCGTACATTTCGGGATTCATGTCGTCGATGTTACACTCTGTAATACAGGCTAATTGGTGTTCGGCGTCGTCGTACTCTGTTGCAATACAAACTCTTAGCACATTAGGAACAGCGTTGTCTCTATGTCCAATGCCATAAGCTATTTTTTCGATTGAAAAGTTGGGCTGTTCGGTAAATTCGGTTGCAAAAGTGGCAATAATGGCAGCACCGGTAGGGGTGGTGGTTTCAACGTCAACGGCTCCAAGCTTAACGGGAATGCCCTTTAATATTTCGAGGGTTGCTGGAGCCGGAACGGGAAACGTACCATGAGCACAATTTACAAAGCCTCCGCCTAGCTGAACGGGCGACGCAATTACTTTGTTGGGCTTTAAATAATCAAAGCAAATGGTCGCGGCAACTATATCAATAATTGAATCGACTGCCCCAACTTCGTGAAAATGAACATCGTCAACTTTTTTTCCATGTATATGTGCCTCAGCAACTGCTATTTTTCTGAATATTTCTACGCTTAGTTTTTTAACATTATCGTTTAGCGCGCTTTCTTCAATTAATTGTTTTATATTTAAGTAGTTACGTCCATGCGAATGGTCGTGCATTTCCGATGTTTTGGCTCTTTTTAGCTGAGTTAAATTTAATTTACCAGCAACAAATGTTTTATTTGAATCGTTAATTAAATGATTTTGTGTATGTTGAATATCCGTTCCAGTTAATATTACATCGGCTCGCGTACCAAAAATTCCTTTGCGGCTATCGGCGGCAAACCGAAGTTCGTAGCCTTCAACGCTCAATTTACTAAGTTCGTCGATAAGGTATTGTTTATCAACGCCTAAATCGATCATTGCCGCCATATTCATGTCGCCGCTTATGCCCGAAAAACAATCGTAATAAAGTATCTTCATTATTTATATTATGAAGTTTAAATGTTATCTCCAAATGTACAACTTAACCCTGCCGAAATGTAAGTTACCCAATTAGTATTCAAATACTTAGATTGGTTTACTGGCTTATATGCCGAAAAGGTAAAGTTAAACGCAATATTGCCTACATAATAATAAATTGGTAATGTTAATGCTACCGATGTAATTGTAAATTTATTATTGCTGTCGCTTATTTCTGTTAAACTTGTTAATTGTTCATTTTGAGGTAGTTGTTGTAGTCGTTCCAAATATCGAGGATGATTTGCTAAAACCAGATTAAAATAGGTTTTTGTCTTCTTGTCGAAATTAGTAAACCCTTTGTCATAATCGTTTAAAAAATCGCCAACAGTAGCATTAGGGTTATTGTTAGTGTAAGGTTTTAGGAAGAGGTATTTATCTGAATAATAGATATTAAAGTATTTTTGACTACCTACATTAATGCTTACCGAAGGCTGAAAGGCTAATGTGTTATTTTTGCCTAAAAAGTGTTCAATCTCAATATTTGCGCCAGTTTGCGGAAGTATTAATGGTTCATTACTGTCTCCAAATATATATCCTGCTGAAACGGATGCGAACCACCATTTTAATTCGGTGTAAAAGTCGAGTTGTAGGTAATCGGTAATGCCCGATTTAAAAGAGGTTGAATGTGAGCTATATACGAAATGAGTAAACGAAGGCGAAATGCTGAACTGCTCGGAAATATTCCATTGGTAACCCAATTGCAAATCTATTTCCGAAGTAGTTTTAGTGTTTGTTGAATCGGAGTTTCCAACGAAATTAAAAATGCTTGAGCCAAATAATCCCTTTTTGCCAAAATAACTAACATAGGGCGAGAATATTGGCTGTTTAACGAAGCTATTTAAATGCCCAAAGGTAGAGGAGTTGCTGGCATAATCGGCGCCTACTGTAATCGACGATTCGGTATCGGAGCTTATTTTTAATGTATCGGGTAAAGCATAAATGCCTATTGATATAATAAATAACCCCAAAAATGCCACAAAAAGTCTCATAATACTGGATGAATAATTCGTCAAAGATGCGAAAAAAAGCAGTAATCGACATACCCCTTTAATCAGTTAAAGTGAATTTAAGAGCAATTAAAAAATACCGATTATATTACGATTTTTCTTCCATTAATAGGCTATATTTGGATAAAACCTAATGGCATGAAATTTATGATTAAAGCTTGGTATTCAGTAATTTGTAACATGATTTTGATTTTTATGGTTTCAAATAGCCAAAACGTGCTTTCGCAGCAGGAGCTAAGCGAACGAATTCCTAAAAACACAAAACTTATTTATGTAGTTGATAGTGTGCAAATTGCTAACGATCAAGTATCGAAAATTGTCCCTTCCGATATTGCCACTGTAATAGTTGTTAAAGGTAAATCGGCTACCGATTTGCTAGGCACCAAAGCCAAAGACGGCATTGTGTATATCGAAACCAAACAATTTGCCAAGAAAAGGTATTGGCGGTTTTTTGCTGCAAAATTAGCTAATTACTCAAAAATACTTCCTAATCCTGACAACGACTCTCATATACAATACGTTTTGGATGGTCGTATTCTTAAAAAGGATTACGAAGGAGAATTATCGACCATTAATGACAATAATATTCGGGCAATGGCAATTATACCAAAGGACACACTGTTAAAGCGATATGGAATTTATCGCAAACAATTTGGCGTAGAGATATTTACAAAATAAGTTAAGTTTCTGGAGGCAAGAAAAAAACCAAGAATCAAGAAAAAATAATGAACCGAATTTGCGAATTATTCAATATAGAACATCCTATTGTTCAAGGAGGTATGGTTTGGTGCAGTGGCTGGAAACTTGCGTCGGCAGTAAGCAATTCTGGAGGGCTTGGGCTTATTGGCGCAGGCTCCATGCATCCCGAAACATTGGTTGAGCATATAAGGAAATGTAAACAAGCAACATCAAAGCCTTTTGGCGTTAACGTTCCGCTCATGTATCCAGAAATCGAAAAGCTGATGCATATTATTGTGGATGAAGGCGTTAAAATAGTATTCACCTCTGCAGGCAGTCCCGATAAATACACACGTTTTTTAAAAGACAATGGAATTATTGTAGCTCACGTGGTTGCGAACACCAAATTTGCCATAAAGTGCGAAAATGCTGGGGTTGATGCTATTGTTGCCGAAGGTTTCGAAGCTGGAGGTCATAATGGCAGAGAGGAAACTACAACCATGGTACTTATACCGCACGTTAGGCAAGTGGTTGTTTTACCGTTAATTGCAGCTGGCGGCATTGGTTCGGGTAGGGCAATGTTAGCCGCATTCGCTTTAGGGGCCGATGGCGTTCAAATTGGTTCGGCGTTTGCGGCTACCGAGGAATCGTCGGCACACATCGATTTTAAAAATATGATTGTTAACGCAAAAGAGGGCGATACATTGCTTATGCTTAAGAAACTCGCTCCCGCCCGTCTGTTGAAAAATAAGTTTTTTGATAAAGTGCAAGAAATGGAAAATGGCGGAGCTAACTTTAACGAATTGAGGCAGTTGCTTGGTAAAGGACGCACCAAATTGGGTATGTTCGAAGGCGATTTGAACGAGGGCGAATTGGAAATAGGACAGGTTTCGGCCACAATTAACGCAATTAAGCCTGTAACGTTGGTTATGAGCGAAATAGTTTCGGAATTCCACGAAATAAAACGTAAATTTAACGATGCCGAATCGACATTCTAAAACGTACTTTTAAGGCATTTTGGCTTAAGGTACATCTGGTTCTAAAAAATACAATTAATCTCTCGTTTTATGAACGAACATATTAATATACTTACACTTAAGCCCGAGTTTAGCGTTACTAAAATTGGCGTTTACAATCGTACTTCGTTAATATTTTTAAAAACCATTTGTCATGCCAGCGATGTTTTAAATTCGTACGAGCTTAATACCGACCAATATAAATACAGGGGCGATGTTATTATCGATGAACTAAAAAAAGCCGATATTGATATATCGAGCATAAAAATTATTATGGCTCGCGGCGGTTTGTTAAAGCCCATACCATCGGGCATTTACGAGGTTAACGATGCCATGAAACGCGATTTATTAAACAGCCCTATAGGAGTACATTCCGTAAATATTGGCGGATTAACAGCCAGTTACATAGCCTCGAAAATTAATGATTGCAAAGCATATATTGCCGACCCTGCTGTGGTGGACGAACTCGACGACTTAGCTCGTTTTACAGGTTTTCCTGACGTTAAACGCAAGTCTATTTTCCATGCTCTTAACCATAAATACGTTGCACGGAAATACGCACGGTCGATTCGCAAAAACTACGAGGATTTAAACCTTATTGTTGCTCATCTGGGCGATGGCATTTCTATTGCTGCTCACAAGCTTGGGCGTGTTGTAGATGTTAATCAATGTTTCGACGGCGAAGGTCCTTTTTCGCTGGAACGAGCAGGCACAATTCCAATGGTCGATTTAGTGAAAATGTGTTTTTCGGGACAATATACAGAAAACCAATTACTTAAACTTATAAGAAACGAAGGCGGAATGTTTGCCCATTCAGGCACAAGCAGTTACTACGCTCTTGGGCAAGCCGAAAAGGATAATAATACCGATATATTGAAGATGTTTGAAGCAATGGCTTATCAAATATCGAAGTACATAGGCTATATGGCACCAGTTTTTACCCAACCTATTGATGCTGTAATTATTACAGGCATACTAGCAAACAATAAATGGTTTACGAATATCATTACCGAGCGCGTTAAATTTATTGCGCCAATTCATATTTTCCCTGGCGAAGATGTGCTCGATGCCTTAGCAATGAATGGCTTTCGAATACTTACTGGCGACACCGATGTTATTGATTATGTGTAATTTATTACATAATTAGTTCTCTACTGTTCTTTGCTATTTCTTTGCTGATCTCTGCGGGTAAAATACATTATCTCCTTAAAATAAGGTTAATAAGGTTTTAGAAAATGCCGTTGTGGCCTTCAGCCTAAACATCAATGCTACTCCTAGTTATAAGGCACCTCAACCTGTTCGGGATATATAATAATAAAACTACGCTCGTTAGCCAGGTGCGACATTATTTTAGGGATAATTAAATGCCTTCTACTATACGACAATGTTGACTGGCGAGCCGCAACAGCAATTAATAAATCCTTGCCATTGGCTTCGAATGGTATATTATCAACATTCGGATAGAACTCATATACCACAAAGCTATCGTCGTTAAAAAACTTGTATTCCCTAAGGCGATTCTTTAATATTTCGGTGGTTCGTACGCTAGCAAGAAATACAACTTTACCACCAGTATTTTTCGCCAATCCTATTATGGCATTAATCCAGCCCGCGAAGCCAATTTCTCTGTCGGCATTATTTGGTACAAGTACAAAAATATTGCGCAAACGCGAAATAGACTGGTCAACTTTCACTACCATAACCATTTGCTGCGTGTTTTCGAGCAAATTGTCGATAATGTTCCCGAAAAAGTAATTAGCCGTCGACGACCGTCCGCTCCAGCCCATTACTATGTTTGTAGCTTGTAACTCCTTAACAGTTCGCGATATACCTGTTGGAATATTAATATCAACCCTCGTTATTGGTGTTACCGAAGTGTCGGTGGAAGCGGCATGCAACGTAAGCTGCTCCATAATTTTTTTATGATTCAGCACCGTTTGCTGTGCGTCTTCGTCGTCGTTTACAATCGACAATGCATAAATCATCGAATCGGTGTTGGGAAGCTTCGTAAGCATTGCCACATCGATAAGTTTGCGAAAGGTTTCGGGGTTAGCTACTGGTACTAAAATTTTCTCAGTTCCTAAATTCATGTCATTAGCCGAATCGGTCTCTTCAATAGCCACCTCCCTGCCTGCTTTCTCGGTTACAAAAGAACTTATCATGCATGTAACCAAAATTAACAGAATCGTTCCATTCAAAACCTTTTCGTCGAGAATACCCAGATTAAAACCAACCAAAATAACAGCAATGGTAGCTGCAGCATGAGAACTACTTAACCCAAAAATAAGATTTCGGTCGGCACGTGAATACCTAAATATCAACTGGGTAAGCAATGCTGCCAAATATTTTCCAACGATAGCAATAACAATTAATATAGCTGCCAGAAAAATGGTGTCGAAGCCCGAAAAAAGTATTTTCAAATCGACCAACATACCTACTCCTATTAGGAAGAAGGGGATAAATATGGCATTTCCAATAAAAACAGTTCGGTTCATTAAAGGCGAATGGTGCGGTATTACACGGTTAAGTGCCAAACCCGATAGAAATGCACCTACAATTGGTTCGATACCTGCAAATTTTCCGAGCATGGCCGATAAAAATAAAGCTACTAGTACAAACACATATTGCTGAGTACTATCGCTTTGTATTGTATTAAAATACCAACGTGCAACTTTTGGAAGACCCCAAAGCACCAAAACCACGAATATAAATAGTAGCGATATTAATTGCAGCCAAAATAGACCGTTAAGTTTTCCTTGAAACTCGGTAGTAATTACAGTAAGTAAAATAAGTACCGCAGTATCGGTAATAATAGTGCCGCCAATAGTAACTACAACCGATTCGCGACGAGTAATGTTTAATCTACTGGCAATGGGGTACGACAAAAGGGTGTGTGTTGAAAACATGCTCGCAACAAGCAATGCAGGCAGAAAAGAGAAGTTTAGAACATACCTTAGAATGCAAAAGCCTATACATAACGGAATTATAAAGGTGGCAGCTCCGAAAAACAAACTTTTGTTTTTGCTTTGCAAAAAGCTACTCATATTTATTTCCAAACCAGCCAGAAACATTATATACAAAAGGCCTACAGCCGAAAAAATGCTAATTCCCTGTTCGTTAGCTAGTAAGCCAGTACCATTAGGTCCAATAACTAAACCGGCAAGAATAAGTCCGAATATAGGAGGTACTTTTATTAATCGCGAAACGAATGGTACCACCAATATAATACTTATAATGATAGTGAAAATATGTATAGGGTTCGTGAGCGGTGTAATAAACAAAACGTTAGGCATAAAGGGTTAAAATACTCGCTAAAAGTAATAAAAAAACCCTCATTTACAGAGGGTTTTACAATTTATATTTCAATGGCGCTTAGTTAAGTTTGTGAAAGCCTGAATGGCTTTAATTTGAATAGCCGCCAGTTTAACTGGCGGTAAATATTATAACACGGCATACAACCCTTAAAGGGTTGAACCTTTTAATATTCAATCCTTTAAGGGTTGTATGGTTTAGAAACACCAATAAGCGATGGCTTATTCGGCGGCCTTGGCATTATCGAGTTTTGCCTTAGCAGCATCGAAGGCTGCCTGAGCGGTTTTTAAACCTGCTTCGGCAGTGCCTTTGGCTGTTTTACCCTTTGTAGCATTGGTTTCGCCGGTTATACCCTTCTTCTGTGCTGCTTTAAGTTTCAAATCTAATTCCTTAAATTTAGCTTTGTACTCAGTATCAACTTTTTTAAATTCGGCCTTAGCATCAGCAGCTTCCGTTTTATCTTTCGAACCCATAACTTTCTCAATAGGCTTAATGGCCGATTGTAATTCCTTTTGCAACGTCTTATTTTCCTTAGCATTTTCCTTTATTTCGGTTTTGCTTTCGGCAATCATTGTTTTACCCGTTTCCATTAACGAATCGGCAATAACCACGGCTTTTTCGGCTTTGTCGAGCTTTACTTTTGCAGCATTTACGGCGGTTTCAAATTTCTTTATTTCAGCTTCTTTCTTATCGGGCTTGGCTTGGCCATACGATAGTGTTGGGAAAATGGCTATTAATAAGAAACAAACCAGAATAGCCTTCGAAATTGTTTTCATACTTTTTTTGTTTAAGTTACGTTAATAATGATATTGTTAATAGCTCATTTATAGTTGATATTGCACGTTTTAACATTATTGCAATTCGATATAGGAAGTTACAAAATGTTTTTAGATTAAACCACGCTCTCTATTAATATTTTTTAAAAATAAATTATCAATGTAACAAATAATTTACATGTTATAAATAATTATACATACATTGCACTCACAAACATTACATTATATTAATTTGTATAACAAAAACCTTTATTATTATATCAAAAAACAATTTTAAAGCGCAACAAAAGTACTTACTAACCAAGGTTTAGCAAGGAAAGTGGCTGAGAAGGTGAAGGGAGCGTAGAAGGGTAGATGTGAAAATGTGTAGATGAGGAAATGAGGAAATGACAAATTACAGATTTGTGATTGTTGTTTATGGAGGCGTTGTTGGCAAGCCGCCAAATAATCAACTATGAGCATATCAACTTTGTTGTTAAATTGTTATAAATTGACATTGTTATACTTGTAACCAAATGATTTGATACTTGAATTGTTGAATAGTCATTTATAGCGTCATACCAAATTAATTATAATTAAAATATTATGAATTATGTTGTTTTTCTTGGCTCAAAATATGTTTTTCGGGTCAAACGGTGTGCTTAATGTTGAAATAAATAGTAAGGTTGTTGAATTTTTCAAAATCCGTGAAATTTATAAAGTTAGATCAGAGGGTTCTTTTCTAGCTGTGGATTGTGATATTAAGGATAGGGATAATATCCGTGAGATTAAACTTTTTAAAAGTAAGCCAGTTCAGTGGTTGAAAGTTTCGAAAAACACGTTTTAGCAGGGGAGGAGTATGAATCTTCAATTTTTCAAACAATTGATAAAACAAAATTAGCTGCTATTGATTTTTCTGACACAAGTTATGTATTATACGATTTACCAGGGAATTTGCCTTGTACACTTTGTCTATGTGAGTAGCCCTTGGCTCACGATAACGAATTTGAATGCGTTCATAATTAAGGCTTAAGGTTTTTGTTCCTACTAACCAACATAATAAATGAAAATTGTTATTCTTGTAGCAATAACGTTAGCTTTAAGTGTAATTGTAAAG
Source organism: Bacteroidales bacterium (assembly GCA_025361285.1). Classification (GTDB taxonomy): domain Bacteria; phylum Bacteroidota; class Bacteroidia; order Bacteroidales; family JAAUTT01; genus JAAUTT01. Next base: position 10,844 of record JANYAP010000161.1, read on the forward strand.
GCGCAAAACCTGCCAAAGCTTAATATATTTGCAGGTTATGGATTTTACGAAGCATTCAACTTGGGTACGGAATATACTTTTAAATCTCAACAACAATCAGTTAGTGTGTCAGTTGGTTACGCTAAAATGTATAAAAAACACAACAAAGCATTAACCATGTCATATAATTTTGCCGTATTTAAACAATTCAATAACAATGTTGAAGGTTATAAATGGCACATTAATAATAAATTAGTTGCTTGGCAACTCGAAGACGACTTTTACTTATGGAAAGCAATATCAATAATTCCTTCTTTGAATAGAAGTATCTTTTTTCAGCGAAGATTACACATTTCGGTAGATATTGGACCTTCCTTTAACATTATATTATACAGTAAGCGAAAGACATTTAGCGAATTAGGGTGGCCATATCATATATCGCCAAATTTCAGATTTTTATTTATTTATTAAATGAAACATTCATGTTAAACCTTAACGCACATGAAAATGATTATAATTTGGATGTTCCATCTGGCCTTAAAAAATATATAAACACATGAAACATAGTTGCATTGCAGTTGGTTTAATATTAATTATTGCATTATCGTGCAATAAAATTAAGTATTATCCCGACAAGGAATTTAAAGATATGAAAACTAGAATATTAGCACATCGATCGGGCGGTGGAGAAACTTCACCATTTAAAGAGTATTCAATTGGAGCATCAACTGCAAGTTTTAATATTGTTGACGGCGTTGAGGTTGACTTACAGATTAGCAAGAACAGAACTATATGGCTGGCTCACAACGTGGAACTGCCTGTGTGTGGAGGAGTAAACTATAAGTGTTTCCCCGAATGTTCCGACAATCAAATAATTACCTTGGACACCTGTTATGGCTACTTGGTAAACTATACCAAACTTGAAGATATTTTTGCCGTCATGGCTTCGCATTATCCTAACAAATACATTTCATTAGATGTAAAAGCTTGGACACCATGTTCAATAAATAGTGCAGGTATTACAGGAATGATGAATGCGATTGCCGATGCAATTATCAGTTTAACAATACGTTACAATCTCCAACATCGTGTATTGGTTGAGTCGGAAACAGCATCATTCTTAACCTATGTTAAAAACCATTCCGATGGAATTGATTGTTACCTAACATCGCTAGGCGATTTTGAGCGCGCAATTCAACTGGCAATAAAATCGGGGTACACAGGTGTTTCATTCAAATATAAATTCAAAGAAGAACTAAGCGCTGACCATATTCAATTATTACGGCGAAAGGGGCTTAAAATACAGCTTTGGACTGTAAATTCAGTTGAAAATATTCGGCAAGCGCTATCAATTAACCCCGATTTTATTCAAACTGACAATTTAGATTTTTTTTCAAATGATAAATATGCAGAGTAATGATATATTCATCAATAACAATAATGAAGGGATAATGTCGTTTAACTAGTGTCTATCCATAAAGTGTAAAATCCTGACAGGTTTTGTATTTATTAAATCCTAGGTAATTTATAATTATCAGAGGATTTGCTTATTACCGAAAACCTGTCAGGATTAATTACGCAAATTATCGACTTTACGGATAGACACTAATTAAATAACTTACATATATTTTTTTACATAAGTTTATTATAACCCTCTTACAACTTGTTACTTACCACTTTTATTAATGAAAACCATTTCCATCCTTTGGGTTGACGACGAAATAGATCTTCTGAAACCTCACGTTTTGTTTCTGAACAGCCGGGGTTACGAGGTTGCCACATGCACCAATGGTACCGATGCTTTAACATTGTTTCAAACATCCGATTTCGACCTTATATTTCTCGACGAACACATGCCCGGATTAAACGGACTTGAAGTTCTAACTAAAATGAAAGAGTTGAAACCTTCCGTGCCTATTGTGATGATTACCAAAAGCGAAGAAGAAAACCTGATGGAAGATGCTATTGGCTCGAAAATATCCGACTATCTGATAAAGCCCGTAAACCCAAAGCAAATACTTTTAACAATAAAAAAAATTACCGAACAGAAAAAGCTAGTTTCCGAGAAAACAACTTCAAATTATCAGGCCGAGTTTATGCATATTACTGGTTTGATAAACAATGCCCGCACATATAGCGATTGGGTTGACATATACCAAAAATTAGTTTTTTGGGAACTTGAACTCGAAAAGCTTAAGGATTCGGGAATGTTCGACATTCTTCAATCTCAACACGCCGATGCCAACCAAGAATTTGCCCGATTTATCCGTAAAAATTACACTAGTTGGATGCAAGATAACGTTGACAAGCCAATTCTATCGCCAAATGTGTTTAAAGAATACGTTGCTCCGTTGCTTAAACAAGGCGAAAATGTGTATTTAATTGTAATAGACAATCTTAGGCTCGACCAATGGAAAACTATTTACCCATCGCTCAGCGAATTTCTTAAAATTGAAAAGGAGGAATTATATTGCTCTATTCTGCCAACAGTAACGCAATACGCTCGTAATTCATTGTTTGCAGGACTTATGCCGTTGGCAATTCGAAAATTATATCCCAACCTATGGGAAGGCAATGACGAGGACGAGATAAACAATCAATTCGAAGCTGAGTTATTACAGCAACAGCTCGCACGCCTTGGCTTAGACACCCGTATGGCATACGAAAAAATTAGCAACCAAAAAACTGGGCATCGAGTATTAGACAATATTTCGAATTACTCTAACAACCAACTAGTTGTGCTTGTATATAATTTTGTTGATATTCTTTCGCATGCCCGCACCGAGGTAGCCACAGTTCGGGAACTGGCCAACGACGAAGCAGCATATCGCACACTCACGCTTTCGTGGTTTCAGCACTCGTATCTGTTCGACCTTTTAAAGGAGGTTTCGAAAACCAAAAGTAAAATAATTATTACAACCGATCATGGGTCGATACGTGTAAATAAGGCAGTTAAAGTACTTGGCGACCGCGAAACGAGTGCCAATTTACGCTATAAGCAAGGCAAAAACCTTAAATACAACCCAAAAGATATTTTCGAGGTAAAAGATCCTCAAAAAGTACAACTGCCCAATTTTAATTTGAGCACTTCATTTATATTTGCTTCCGGAAACGACTTTATGGCGTACCAGAATAACTTTAACCATTACGCAAATTACTTCAACAATACTTTTCAACATGGAGGCATTTCCCTCGAAGAAATGCTAATTCCTTTTGTAATAATGAGTTCGGCAGAGTGAAATAGCAAGGTGGATGAATGTGATTTAATTATGGATGGACGCTAATCGTTGCTCAAAAACCTTTTGGCACAAACTTTTTATCGTTAAGTATTTTAACTAGTCCTTCGTCAGTGCTGCGCAATACGAATAGGCCTAGGCGGTATGCAAATTTGTCGCTTTGCTCATCGTATTTTAGTGCTGCTACTGCCCCTAACACCTTATAATTTTTATATAGAGGAAAAAACGTTTTAAATTTCGCAAGTTTTTCAACAAACTCGGTGGCGTACTCGGCTTTAAATGTGGTTTTCACCTCCACAACAACAAGTTCGGTGGAGTTAACACGGAGTTAACATTTCTGTGGTTGCGAATATAAAAAGAATATTTTTAGTATAAAAAAAACTTTCTTCAAGTAAATTGCGGTATTAGTCAAAAAGAAAGAAAGCCACCACAGTTTTCTGCCTAAAAAACAACTTAACAATAGCAATTAAACCAATATATTTGTAATTATTTAATGACGAAAACCTACAATGTTTATGACTTTAACAATAACCTCCACCGCCAACCTTCCCGCAGTTGCCAGCGAGTTCCTAAAAGCAACATCCGGCAAACGGCAATTTGCCTTTTATGGCAGCATGGGCGTTGGTAAAACAACGTTTATTAAAGAAATATGCAAACAACTAGGTGTAATTGAAGTGGTTACTAGCCCAACCTTTGCAATTGTTAACGAATATAATACTGCTGATAATCAAATCGTTTATCATTTCGATTTTTATCGAATAAATAAAATAGAAGAGCTTTTCGATTTCGGCTACGAGGATTATCTTTTCAGTTCCAATTATTGCTTTATCGAATGGCCCGAAAAAGCCAACGGCGTACTTCCCGAACATATTCATTCTGTAAAAATTACCGAAATAGCCGATGGCAGCCGTATTGTAGAGTTCTAAAAAAATATGCGCAAGAGTTGACAAAAACAACGAATTGTATTACTTTAGGACTGCATTTTCAACTCTACATCGAAACTACCTAACTATGTCTCAACCAGATGTTTCACACAAAGCATTTAATCTTCAGCAACAAGGCTTATTGCCACAAGAAGAAATACTCGACGTAGCAAAAAAGCAGTATCAACTGGTAATTGGTATTCCCAAAGAAACCGATATTTACGAAAACCGAATACCGCTAACACCCGAAGCAGTTGAAGTTTTGGTGCAAAACGGGCATAAAGTGCTTATCGAAACCAATGCTGGCAAAGGCGCCAACTATACCGATGCTCACTTTAGCGAACGCGGCGGTTTAATAATTGATGCTGCTCAGGTTTATAAAGCCGATATTATTCTTAAAATTGCGCCGCTTAATATTCACGAAATAAGCCTGTTGAAGGAAAATCAGATTGTTTTTTCGTCGCTACATTATCGTAATCATTCCGAGGACTATATTCGCGGGTTAATTCAGAAACGCGTTACAGCCATAGCCTTCGAAAACATTAAGGACGACCATAATTGCTACCCTATTGTTCGAAGTATGAGCGAGATATCTGGAAATACAGCTATTCTAATTGCTGCCGAATATCTTAGCAACGTAAATGGCGGCAAAGGGGTTATGCTAGGCGGAATGACTGGCATTACACCTGCCGAAGTAGTTATTTTGGGTTCGGGAACAGCAGCCGAGTCGGCAGCACGCGCAGCACTAGGTTTGGGCGCTTTCGTGAAAATAATCGATAGTTCTATAAACCAAATGGAACGATTGCAAAATCATTTGGGCATGCGTTTATATACCTCAGTATTGCATCCACTGGTGCTTAAAAAGGCTTTGATATCGGCCGATGTGGTGATAGGTGCCATACATTTTACCGATACAAACGCCAAATTTTATGTTACCGACGAAATGGTATCGAAAATGAAAAAAGGTTCGGTTATTGTCGATATTAGTATCGACCAGGGTGGATGCTTCGAAACTTCGGAATGCCGCACTCATGGCGATCCGGTATATAAAAAGCACGACGTAATTCATTACTGCGTACCTAATATTCCGTCGCGTGTGTCGCGAACAGCGTCTATTGCACTTAGCAATATTATGGGACCAACGTTGCTCGAAATAGCCGAGTCGGGCGGACTTATTCCGCAACTGCGCTACGATATGGGCTTGCGGCAAGGCGTTTACATATACAACGGTATTCTTACCAATCATATAATTGGCAACCAGCTTGGTTTACCATCGCAAGATATAAATTTATTAATGGCTGCTTTTTAGCAGTTTACATCTCTTTTTAAGTATGCAACAATACCTTAATTTACTCGACCATGTTTTAACACATGGAACAAAAAAAACCGACAGAACAGGAACAGGCACTATTAGCACGTTCGGTTATCAAATGCGGTTCGACCTTTCGAAAGGTTTTCCGCTGCTAACAACTAAAAAACTCCATACAAAATCTATTTTGCACGAACTCCTTTGGTTTTTGAAAGGATCGTGCAATACCAAGTATTTGAAAGACAACGGAGTAACTATTTGGAATGAATGGGCTGATGCCGATGGTAATCTAGGTCCTGTTTATGGGTATCAATGGCGGTCGTGGCCAGCTGCCGATGGTAAGCAAATCGACCAAATATCGCAAGTAATTGATTCTATTAAAAATAACCCCGATTCGCGCCGCCATATTGTTTGCGCTTGGAATGTGGGCGAGATTGACAAAATGGCGCTTCCGCCATGCCATATTTTATTTCAGTTTTATGTTGCCGATGGTCGTCTTTCGTGCCAAATGTACCAGCGAAGCGCCGATATTTTTCTTGGTGTGCCGTTTAACATAGCATCGTATTCGTTTCTGCTACACATGTTTGCACAGGTTACAAACCTTCAGGTGGGCGAGTTTATACATACTTTAGGCGATGCTCATATTTACCTTAACCATATCGATCAGGTTAAGCTCCAATTGAGCCGCGAGCCACGCGCATTACCGCAGTTAAAGCTGAATCCGTTAATTACATCTATTTTCGACTTTTCGTTCAACGATTTCGCTATTGAAGGTTACAACCCGCATCCTCACATAAAAGGCGAAATTGCAGTTTAAAAATAGGTTTTCACGCAAAGGTCGCAAAGAAAAAAGCGCAAAGAATTATAAATAAAGCCTTTGCGTACTTTGCGAAAATCTTTGCGTTCTTTTCGTGAAATGCTCATTAGTGTTACAAAGAAAACTCGTTAAAAACAGAGTTTTCTTATAGGCACTAATTAAAATAATAACTTCCAGAATAATTACCTATTTTTTTACTATGAAACCCATTTCCATAATAGTTGCAATAGCCGAAAATAATGCCATTGGTAAGGATAATATGCTACTTTGGCATTTGCCCAACGATTTGAAACGTTTTAAGCTAATAACCGAAGGTTACAAAATTATTATGGGCAAAAACACGTATTATTCACTCCCTAAGCGACCTTTGCCAAAGCGAACAAACGTAATTTTAACCGATGTTAAAGATGAGCAAATTGACGATTGCCTAATGGTGTATTCAATTGATGATGTTATAGATAAGTGCGACAACGAAAAGGAAAACTTTATTATTGGTGGCGCTTCGGTGTATCGTCAGTTTCTTACAATTGCTCAAACGCTGCACATAACATGGGTTCATGCCAATTTCGAAGGAGACGTTTTCTTCCCCGAAATAGACAGTAAAATTTGGATTGAAACCGATGTTGAGCATCACGTAAAGGACGAGAAACACCCCTACGATTACTCGTTTGTAACTTATAAACGGAAAGAATAAGAAAGCCTTATCCTATTCTAATAAGCTTACTCTTAACTCGTTGATCGGTTGAGAGAGGCACTTTTTCAACTAAAATATTGCTGGTGTCGAGGTTAAGTGCTTTTTCTTCGGCAATGCCTAAATTTCGCACAATATGGTAGGTGTTCATTATAAACTTCTGACGCATTGTAAGTTTAAGATCGTATGTAGCAATTCTATCGATAAGTACGAACTGAAAATCGCCATTAACATGATGCTTTCTAAGCGATTCGTAACGTGAGAAAATATCAACCTCGCCCTTTTCAACCATATCGTCTAACACTTGCTTAAAATAGTGATTTATACGTGGTTCCACTTTAAAGCCAAGCCGAAAATCGACTTTAATAACCTTACCAGGAATAAATTGGGTAACTTCGTATTCGAACGTATTTGGCTCATCTACAACATCAACGTGCAAAAACCAATATACATCGGCACGTTTGGGTTGTTTACTAATGATGGAATAAATAATTTTCGATTCAATTTCGGCTTTTCTATTGGCCTTGGTAAGATAAACCAAATTGGTGGCGTATTTAGGAACCGATTGGTCCTCGCCAAGCGATTTAAGAATATCAAGATAATCGGTAATTCGAACGAACAACATATAAGTGTTTTTAAGCCTGCGTCCATTATACCATGTATACATAATTATACCAAACACACCTGCTAACGCTATTGTAACCCAGCCTCCGTGCTTAAATTTATTTAAATTTGCGATAAGAAATGACGATTCGATTATTAAAAACAGCGATGACATAAAAAAAACTACTATAACCGAAAATCTATGATACAGATATATGGTTAATAACATTGTAGTCATTAACATAGTTATTGTAATAGAAAGCCCATAAGCAGCTTCCATATTGGTCGATTTTTCAAAGTACAAAACTACAAGCACGCACGAAATCCATAAAAACCAATTAATTTTAGGAATATACAATTGTCCTTTTAAATCAGTTGGATATGTTATTTTTAGTTTTGGCCAAAAATTTAACGATATAGCTTCGCTGACAAGTGTAAACGACCCGCTAATTAATGCTTGACTGGCAATAATTGATGCGGAAGTTGCTAATAAAATGCCAGGAATTAAAAACCAAGGTGGCATTATTGCAAAAAATGGATTTTGCTCTTTAGCATCCAAGTGGTTCAGAAGAATCCAAGCTCCCTGTCCTAAATAATTCAATATCAATGTAGTCTTTACAAAAATCCATGAGATGCGAATGTTTTTTATTCCGCAATGTCCAATGTCGGAATAAAGAGCTTCGGCTCCAGTGGTTGCCAAAAAAACAGCACCTAATATTAAAAAGCCTCCGGGATAATCACGTAGTAAATGAATTCCATATTTTGGGTTGAATGCATTAATTATATCGGGGTATTTAAGTATTTGCACCAATCCTAAAACCCCTAGTGTTGAAAACCAAAAAAACATTATTGGGCCAAACGATTTTCCAAGAAACTTTGTTCCAAATTGCTGAATAACAAATATTAACGAAAGTATAACTAATACAATGGTAACAACCGGAATTTGGTTATTTATTAATTGAAGCCCTTCGACAGCCGATGTAACTGTAATTGCAGGAGTTATTATTCCATCTGCTAATAGTGCACTACCGCCAATAATAGCAAAAATATAAGCCCATGCTTTTCTTCTGCGAATTAGGGCAAATAGGGCAAAAATTCCACCTTCTCCCTTATTATCGGCTCTAAGGGTAATGATTACATATTTTACAGTAGTTTGAAGGGTTAGAGTCCATATTACACATGATATTGCACCAAGAATTGTTTCGCGGTTTATTATATGCAAACCACCTAAAATTGCTTGAAACACATATAAAGGCGAAGTCCCAATATCACCGTAAACAATTCCTAACGTGATAATTAGTCCGGTTACGGTAAGTTTATTAACGCCATTACCAGCATGTTGTGTTCTCATTAAGCTGCTTTTCGGTTTTTAAGAAAGAATTGAACTGAAAAAAAGTGTGGCAAAGGTAATCAAGAACTTAATATAAAATATAAATGAATCGTCAATAAATTAACTTTGCCAGTTGCGAGCCTTATTCGGCGGATATTTTATTTTGAAGCATATTGCAACCGAATGTTTTACCAAACTCGACATATTGATCGGCTTTACCGTCGTGTGGGAAAAATTTACTTGCCATGCCTTCTTGTATTAAATTGAATTTCAGAGCTTTTAAATTTGCCTCAATAATTTTAATAGCCTCGCCACTCCATCCATACGACCCAAAACACGATGCAAGTTTTAACCTATCGCGCAACGGATTAACTACTGAAAACAAGCGGTATATTGGCAGAAGTGTATTTTGGTTTATGGTTGGCGAACCGATAATGAGACCATTAGATCGAGTAAGTTGTTCATCAATGTCGCCAAGCAATGTAGCCTCCAAATCAATTACGTTTACATCAAAATCGCCCGAAAGGTGTATTCCTTCTTTAATTTTGTGGGCCATTTCCTTTGTGTATCCATAAGCTGAAACATAAGTAATTAGTACTCTGTTTTCCTTATGCCCCACTTTCTCAATAAACTCCTTCGCCCATGTTTCGGTCTGATTAACAATATGTTTCCAGTTAGTTCTCAAAATAGGACCATGTCCGGTGCATATAGCGTCAATTTCGAGTGGTCGAATTTTTTCGATTGCCTTAAGCATAAATTTGCTAAATGGCTGAAGAATAACATCAAAGTAGTATTTGAAGGAATCAAAGTAATTACCAACCAAATCGTCGAACATAGCTTCGTGGCAGAAGTGAGCCCCGAATGAATCGCAAGTAAATAATATCTTATCTTCAACCAGATAGGTGTAAATGGAATCGGGCCAATGAAGGTTGGGAGCTCCAATAAATTTAAGTGTTTTGTTGCCTAAATCGAGAGTATCGCCATCCTTAACTTTTAGGGATTTAAATGGAACGCCCACAATATCTTGCAAATAATTTAATGCTTGTCCGCTGCCAACTACTGTAGCGTTTGGGGCAATATCGAGTAAATATTTTAAGCTGCCGGAATGGTCGGGCTCGGTGTGATCGAGAATTATATATTGAATTTCGTTTGGGTCGGTAACTCGCTTAACCTTATTTAGATATACGTCTGTAAACTTGTCTTTCGATGTTTCGATTATTACCTTTTTGTCGGCATTTATAAAATACGAATTGTAGGTTGTTCCGTATTTAGTTTCCATAACTACATCGAAGGTAACAATGTCATAATCAAGAACTCCAATCCATTTAACATCGAGGGTTACATCTAAAACTTTATCGTCAATCATAAAACTATCTTGGAAATATTGGTTATATATTTTAAAATACAAAAGCCCCTATTCGGGGCTTTAAAAACACTATAGTTTAAGCTTACTTTACCGACTTATCTTTACAGCACTTAGCTTTATCGGCTTTAGTGCATTCTCCCTTTTTCTTAGCTTCGGCGCACTTAACCGAATCCTTTGCATGGCAGCATTTTTTAGATTTCAATGAATCTGCTTCGCATTTAGCTTTTTCTTTTGGAGGATTATCGCAAAACGCCGGAGCTGAAAAAGCAACTAAAAATAAAGCTAATGTAATGATTGATAATACTTTTTTCATATACATATTATTTTAAATGTGAGCTACAAATATACAAAAAATATGCATAGAAAATTAAATTTAAATATTACTCGAAATATCCTATAATTGTTTTATTACCAACTACTTTATCGTTCAATTGAACATTAATTTTAGTATTTAGCGGTAAAAACAAATCAACTCTCGACCCAAATTTTATAAACCCAAAGTCATCTCCTTGATTTACAATGGAATCGACTTTAGAATAGGCTACAATTCGTCGTGCAACGGCACCAGCAATTTGTCGAACAAGCAATTCTATACCATTAGCCGTTTTAAGAACCAAAGTGGTACGCTCGTTATGTGTTGACGATTTAGGATGCCAAGCTACCAAATATTCGCCTTTATGGTATTGATAATAAGCAACTTTACCGCTTACAGGGTAACGATTTACGTGAACATTTAATGGCGACATAAATATTGAAACTTGCAAGCGATTTTCTTTAAAGTACTCACTTTCAATAGCTTCCTCAATTACAACTACTTTTCCATCGGCTGGCGCAAAAATAGCATTCTCGTTTTTTACAAGTGTGCGTATTGGATTGCGAAAAAACCACAAAACAAATAGCATTATTAAGCCCGATAACACCGCTATAGGAAGAGTGATAATAATTGTACAACAGCAAAAAGCATTCAATAAAACATTGAATACCAACAAAATAATAAAGATAACTGATATTATTGTATATCCTTCCTTATGTATAGTCATATTAAAAAAGTATTATGGCAGTTTTTAGCTGCAAATATAAGAATACTATTGGAGCGGAGCAAATAACGGAGTCGAAACGATCTAAAATTCCTCCATGTCCGGGCAAAATTGTACCTGAATCTTTTACGTTAAGGCTACGTTTTAAAAGCGATTCAACTAAGTCGCCAAGCACTCCAAAAATGCTAATTATTGTTGCAATAACAACCCAATCTACTACTGTTAATACGGTAAAGTATTTCGAAATAACAACTGCAATTAATTGTGTAATAACTACGCCACCAACAAAACCCTCCCACGATTTTTTTGGCGAAACACGTTTAAAAAGAGGATGTTTGCCTATTGAAATGCCAACCAAATATGCTCCAGTATCGCTGGCCCATTGCAAAAAGAAAAAGCCCAAAATTACTGTGGCACTATAGCCAGCAATCGATGCGCTATTAAACCCATTCAATATAAGTAACGAGAATGGTATTGCAACATAAATAACGCCTAAAAAAGTAAGAGCAATATTCTGAAAAGGGTTGTCGAATTTACGGTATAACTCAACAATAAAAGTTATTGAAAGAAGGGGAACGACAAGTAAATAAGCTGCAATACTAACATAACCAATTGCATACAAACAAGTTATGCAATAAAACAACAATCCAATTGCGATGCCTAACGTTTTATTCGCTTTTACGTTGTTTGTTTCGTTAAATAGCCCAAAAAACTCAATCATTCCAAATACCAAAACCAAGCCAAACAAGAAAAATAGCGAAAATGGGCTAAATAATATGGCTGATACCAGTAAAGCAACTAAAACAACACCAGTAATAGCACGCGTAAATATCTTTTTCAATGTTGATTTTGTTTAAAATAATCTAAAATAAAACAAACAATTGTACAACTACAATAAAAATATTTTTGCCACAGATTCACAGATAATTTGATTGTGAGAAATCTGTGAATCTGTGGCATATTTTTTTTAATCTTTCGGTTTGAATTTTTCAAACACAAAGCGGAAGGATTGGCAAAATTTGCAATCAGCTAAATCAATCCCTTTTCTTCATTAGGCTCAGGTTTTGGAGCTTCTATATCGCTGAAAGATTGTGTACTATCCATAAACTGAATATGATCGTGCGGATTAGGATATTTGCGTTTTCCGAATATTACTTCCAAATCCTCACTAAAAATTACTTCTTTCTCTAAAAGAATGGTAGCCAAGTTATTAAGTCCGTCGAGGTTTTGGTTTAAAATCAACTTCGAACGTTCGTAGGCTTGTTCTATTAAGTCGGAAACCTCTTTATCAATGGCTTCCGAAGTTTTTTCGCTAAAAGGTTTTACGAAAGCGTATTCCGATTGACCACTGGAATCGTAAAAGCTCATATTTCCAATCACTTTACTCATTCCAAAGTACGAAATCATAGCATAAGCTTGCTTTGTAACACGCTCTAAATCGTTTAACGCACCGGTAGAAATAGCTCCTAAAATAACCTCCTCGGCAGCACGTCCACCGAGGGTTGCGCACATTTCGTCGAGTAATTGCTCGGTGGTTGTTATCTGGCGCTCTTCTGGCAAATACCAAGCTGCGCCCAGCGACTTTCCGCGAGGTATAATAGTTACTTTTACCAGTGGGTTGGCGTGTTCGAGCATCCAACTAATTGTTGCATGGCCCGCTTCGTGGTAAGCAATTGTCTTTTTCTCGTTAGGCGAAATAATTTTATTTTTCTTTTCCAAACCACCAACAATACGGTCTATGGCATCAAGAAAATCCTGTCGTTCAACTTGTTTCTTGCCATTACGGGCTGCAATTAAAGCCGATTCGTTACAAACGTTAGCAATATCGGCACCCGAAAACCCAGGCGTTTGGCGCGATAGAAACTCAACATCAAGATCTTGTTCAATTTTAAGCGGACGTAAGTGAACTTTAAAAATGTCGCGACGTTCATTCAAATCGGGCAGTTCCACATGTATTTGCCTATCGAAACGACCTGCGCGTAATAGGGCTCTATCGAGAATATCGGCGCGGTTGGTGGCTGCCAAAATAATTACGCCTGTATTGGTGGCAAAGCCATCCATTTCGGTAAGTAATTGATTAAGTGTATTTTCGCGTTCATCGTTTGATGCAAAATTTGCATTTTTACCGCGAGCTCTGCCTATGGCATCTATTTCGTCGATAAACACAATGCAGGGAGCTTTTTCTTTAGCTTGTTTAAATAAATCGCGAACACGCGATGCTCCAACTCCAACAAACATTTCAACAAAATCGGAACCCGAAATAGAAAAGAACGGAACATTGGCCTCGCCAGCAACTGCTTTAGCAAGAAGCGTTTTCCCAGTACCAGGAGGGCCCACAAGCAGCGCTCCTTTTGGTATTTTACCACCTAAATCGGTATATTTTTTTGGGTTTTTCAGAAAGTCGACAATCTCCTTTATTTCAATTTTAGCTTCCTCTAAGCCAGCAACGTCTTTAAAGTCGATTTTCGTAACAGTAGTATCTTTATCGAAAATTTGAGCGCGCGATTTGCCTACGTTAAAAATATTGCCAGGGCCACTACCTGCGCCGCCATTCATTTTACGGAAAATAAATATCCATATTATTGCAAGTATTATAAATGGAAGAAGCCACGAAAATAAATCGCCAAAAACATCCTTTTTTGTAATATATTCGGCAGTAATGCGCTCATTTACAGGAAAATCCTTCTGGATTAATTCTAATTGTTTTTCGAAAACATCAACAGAACCAATTGTAAATGTAAAATGTGGTCCAGCTTTGGCTACCGAACTTAACCCCTTATCGAACAGCTTTTTATATGGCTCAGTGTTAAGTTTATTCTGTTTAATATAAACGTCAACTTTTACTACGTTTACAACGACAATACGCTCCACATCGCGTGCTTGAAGCATAGTTTCGAATTTACCACGGTTAATTTCCTCAACGTGTCCGCCAAAATTGAAAAAATTAATAGATAAAAAAGCAATTATTATCAATCCGTAAACCCAATAAATATTGAACTTAGGCTTTGAATTGCCACCTAACCCATTGCTATCCTTATTGAAAATAGAACTTGTTGTTTTCGAATCGCTTTTCTGCTTTGTTTCTTCTTTAACTTGCTTATTTTCGTTTTTCTCTATATTCTCCGTATTCTCTTGATTATCTTTTATTTCAGCCATTGTATATTATTATACTTTAATTAAATACTTGTTTTCAAATTTACTCAAATTTCCGTTAGCTAAAGACATTCATATTTTTCACAAAGGTAATTAATTCGTTGTCCCTATAATTTAAATTATTAGCCGTAATTTTGCAGATGTGTATTTGCAATTCAATGCTGTGTATTTATCGAAACAACATTAACATATAATTACAAATATTATACTTTTTTTTAGCTTGCGACATATTGTCGTGAATAAATAAACGAATTTATGGCCGAACTGTTTAAAAACAAACTGGTTTTCAATATAGCTGAAACAGCTTCAACAAATGACTATTTTTCGAAATTGCCGGGCGATACTCCAGAAGGCAGCGTGGTATATACCCTAAATCAAACACAAGGCCGCGGTTTAGGTTTAAATCGGTGGGAAAGCGAGCCTAATAAAAATCTAACTTTTAGTATATTACTTCGCCCACGGTTTTTAAAGGCTTTCGAACAGTTTTATCTGCTAAAAGTTATAGCCATAGCTGTTGCCGATTTTATTTCAATTTATACTGACAAAGTGTCAATTAAATGGCCGAACGATATTTACGTGTCTGAAAAAAAAATTGCTGGCATTTTAATCGAAAACTCCATTGATCGCGATTTCATTAAGCAATCGGTTGTTGGCATTGGTGTAAACATAAATCAGAAACTTTTTTACAGCGATGCTCCCGATCCCGTTTCGTTAACCCAAGTTACTCATCAAGAATACGATATAGAGCAATGCCTTCAAACGGTTTTGGATGGCATCGAAAAACAGTATTCGCTATTAGTTGCAAGAGACTTTAAATCAATTGATAGTAAATATATGAGCTTGTTGTTTCGGTTTAATGTTCTAGCGAAATATTTTGCCAAAGGTAAAATATTTACGGGAACTATTGTTGCCGTTGAACCCACTGGCGAGTTAATAATAGTTGATAATGAAGGCACTACACGTCATTTTCTTTTTAAAGAAGTGTCATTTATGGTGTAGCTAGTTTACTTAAGCAATTCCAACCTACTGGCATCGAGCCTAATAAGTATAAAAAGTAGTATTGTGAAAGCCCAAAGCGACGATCCACCGTAGCTAAAAAAAGGCAGCGGAATACCTATAACTGGCAGAACGCCAATAGCCATACCTATATTAATAGCGAAATGAAAAAACAATATCGAAGCTACGCTATAGCCATAAACCCTACTGAACGTAGATCGCTGTCGTTCCGAAATAAATACAACCCTAAGCAGTAAAAACATAAACAAGCCAATAACTACCAAACTACCCAAAAAGCCCCACTCCTCGCCTACGGTACAAAAAATGAAATCGGTGCTTTGTTCTGGAACAAAATTGTATTTTGTTTGCGTGCCCTGCAAAAATCCTTTGCCTGCAAAGCCTCCCGAGCCAATGGCTATCATAGATTGGTTAACATTATACCCCATGCCCAACGGATCCTGCTTTAACCCAAGCAAAATGTCCATTCTGTCGCGCTGATGTCCGTGCAACAAATTGGTGTACATGTAAGTTACCGAATATGAGAATGATATAGAACCAAACAGAAATAGCACAAATATAGCAACGTGCCTTATCTTCCGAAAAAAAGTAATAACAAGAAAAACTGTGCCCGACAAAAAAAATGAAGCTGCTATAATGTAATAGAAATCAACTTGTTTGAAAGCAATTTTTGCAATTCCCCAAAATATAACGAACAAAGTTACAGTTAGAGAAAATCCGATAAAAGTCTCTTTATATTTGTGCGTATATAACATAAATACCAGATAACCAATAAGTACTATTGCGGCGATAATATAAACCTTCAACACCACCAGAGAGACAAAGAAAAGCACAGCAATTACGAAACCAAATAATAACACTACCCCTGGCAAACCCTCGCGAAACAGCATTATTGAAAAGGAGAAGAAAACCAGAAGAGAGCCAGCATCGGGTTGCAAAATTATTAGCAACATTGGTAAAAAAATAAGCACCCCTACTGAAAGTAAGGCTCGCAAACTTGTAACTTTAATATTGTAGGCACTCAAATACTTAGCAATGGCTAATGTTGTGGCAAATTTGGCAAATTCGGCTGGTTGAATAGACAATGAACCGATAAACAGCCACGCCTTAGCGCCGTTAATTTCGCGACCCATAACTAACACAAGCACAAGCAATAGTAGCGAAAAACCATAAATTGGATATGCAAAAAATGTATAGAATTTTAAATCGATAAGTAAAATAACGAAGGCGAGCACAAAAGCTGCCAAAATCAAAATCATTTGCGATCCATAGCGCTGCGATAATTCAAAAATGCTTTTATGTTGTTCGTTATATACAGCAGCATAGATATTTACCCAGCCCATAATTACTAAAAGCAGGTAAACGAGAACGATTGTCCAGTCGATATTTCTTACAAAACTCGTTCTTCTGTTCATTTTTTAGGGTATTTAAACGTTAGAACAAAATCCTCCATAGGCTTACGAGTTTGAGTGCCTTTAAGATACTTTTCAACCATAAGACTAGCAATACGCCCTGCCCAAGTAGCGCCATATCCGGCGTTTTCAACAAAAACGGCAATGGCAATTTTAGGGTTTTCGCGTGGCGCAAAAGCAATAAATACCGAATGATCCATTCCATGAGGGTTTTGTGCTGTACCTGTTTTCGCACACATATCAATACCAAGCGATTGCGTATTTACCCAATATGCAGTTCCACCAGCCTCATTTACAGCTGAGTACATACCTTGTACAATTACTCCGTAAGCCGCGGTATCAAAAGGTGTAATGTGTTTTTCCAAAAACCTGGCATCGATACCATTCCTGTTTTTTATTTTTTTTACCAAATGTGGAGTATAGTAATATCCTCTATTTGCAATAGTTGTAGCCATATTAGCCATCTGCAAAGGCGTTATACCAAGTTCGGCTTGCCCAATAGAAAGCGATATTACGGTACTCGATTTCCAACGGTTTTTGCCAAAAACTCGGTCGTAATAGCCCGATGATGGCACGTTTCCTGATAATTCGTTCGAGATATCGGCATTAAACTTTTTTCCAAGCCCAAAGCTCATTACATCGTTACGCCAGAGATTATAACTTTGATTAGTAGATGAATACTTCTTATTATCGAGAATATTTTTAAAAACATTGCAGAAATAGACGTTGCACGATTGCGAAACGGCTTGCAGCAAATTTAAGGTACCATGAACGTGTGTACATTTAAGAAGTTTAGCACCGCCATAATTATATCCTCCACTGCACGAATAACGGCTGTTAGGTAATAAAACACCTTCCTGCAAACCTATAAGCCCGTTTATAATTTTAAAAGTTGACCCTGGCGGATAGTTAGCCATTGCCGATCGGAAAAAAAGCGGTTTTTGTGGGTCGGTTTGTAACATGCTATAATTAGCTGCTCTGCTACGGCCAACCAATAAACCAGGGTCGAAAGTTGGAGTTGAAACCATTGCGAGAATTTCGCCCGTTGATGGCTCAATAGCCACGGCGCTTCCACGCATATTTTGCATAAGAAATTCGCCGTATTCCTGTAAATTTGCATCGAGGGTTGTGGTTAGGTCGGCGCCAACAACAGCAGCGGTATCGGCACGACCGTTTAAAAACGAACCCTTAACTCGGTTATGAACATCTACAAGTAGGATATTAGTACCTTTTCGCCCACGCAATTCAATTTCGTAGGTTTTTTCCAGCCCGCTAATACCAATATAATCGCCCATCTTATTGTACTCGTCCTTTCGTATTGCCGAGCTATCTACCTCACCAACATAGCCTAACAAATGTGCTGCCGTTTTATTGGCATATTTACGTAAGGTTCGGGTTTGTACAAAAAAACCAGGATACTTATATAATTTCTCGCCTAGAAGAGCATAATTCTCGGCCGACAACTGACTAACAAATAGCGAAGGTTTAAAAATATTGTTTGTTTTCGTTTTAACTTTCGATTTTCGTATCTTTAATCGTACAGCCTCTATCGACAAATTAATTAGCGAAGCAAATTCAATAGTATCAAATGTTTTTACCTCAATGGGGGTAATCATTAAGTCGTAAGCGGCTTCGTTAAAAACAATTAGCTTGCCGTTACGGTCGTAAATGAGGCCGCGTGCGGGGTATTGCGTAATAAGTCGTCGGGAATTATTTTCGGCCGATCGCTCAAAGGAACGGTCGATAATTTGAAGGTAAAATAGCCTGAAAACGAATATTAACCCAGTAAGCACGAATATTGCCCCAACAATATATTTTCGGATTGCATACGGATTCATCTGCTAATAATTTGTTTTTTAAGGTCAGATGGAACATCCAAATTACTATCATTCCATTGAGTGTTAAGTTTTAGCATGGATGGTTCATATTACCGTTTTACCATAAAAAGTTGACTTAATAGGATGATAACCAGCGTAAACATCGAACTTAAAATTACCCTTAGCATTGTAGAAAAAAACTGATGAAATTTGAACGTTTCGATGAAAAATAAAGCAAAATGATGTGTAACAACCATAATAACAGCATATTTCATAAACCATTCCAAGCCAAAATACTTAATTCGTGGTTCGGTTCCGCTGTCGTAACCTTCGCGGGGGGCAATTAGTTTGAGTAAATACGGGCGAAAAAATGCTACCAGTACACATGCAAACGCATGCATACCAAGTGTATTCGAAAACAAATCGATTGTTATGCCAAGAGAAAATGCCAACGCCAACATTAACCATTTAGGAGTTTCGAATGGCAGCAGTAAAATAAATAGTAAATAGAAATATGGATTTATGTACCCGCTTAACTCAACGTTGTTAAGGATAAGAACTTGCAAAAGTACAAGTCCAACAAAATTGAAAACGTGTTGGTAAACTCCTCTAATCATGCTCTGCTATTTTCTCATGTTTCAACTGTTCACCTTTCTCCAAATTATCTACTAATGTAACATAGTTTAGGCTTCGAAAGTCGCTGGACAACTTCACTTTAATAGAATAAAAATTACCGTCTTTTAAATCGAATTCATGTATAATGCCAACTTTCACACCTTCGGGAAACACACTCGAAAACCCCGATGTTATAATGGTGTCGCCTTTAGAAATTTTTACGTGGTAAGGAATATCGCTTAACTGGCATATTTCGGAATTCAGTCCATTCCACGAAAGTGTGCCGAAGTAGCTGTTTTTCTTTATTTTAGCGCTTACCTTAAAATTTCGATTTAGTACCGATAATACTGTTGAGTAATTTTCGGAAACTCCTTCAACAATACCCACTATGCCCGATGGAGAAATTACGGCCATGTCCTGTATAACACCGTCCTTCAAGCCTTTATTAAGCGTAATGTAATTATATTGTTTCCCAACGGTATTATTTATTATTCGCGCCGACATAAAGGTGTAACGCTGCTTGTAAATAATATCAACTAAAGAATCCTTGCGTGTTTTTTCAACCCTTTGTAATGAAGCTAGCTGATTGCGCAAATTTGCATTTTCGTTGGCAAGTACTAAATTAGCTTCTTTTAAGGAAACATAAGCCTTAAAATTGGTTATTTTCCCGAAAAGGTTTCCCGAAACACCTTGTGCAAACTGCACAAATTTTGCCCGATGAAATTGGTTGTTTTGAATTATTAAAACCAGCGCAAAGCCCTCGAGGACAATAAATAAGATAAGAAAATTATACGCGTAAAGCAGCTTTAATAGATTGCGCATTTATTTCAATTAATTACCGCATTAAGAATGAAAAACGATCGACATTTTTGAGAGCTATGCCTGTACCTCTGGCAACGGCGCGCAATGGGTCTTCGGCAACACGGAATGGTATATTAATCTTGTCGGTTAATCGCTTATCCAACCCTCGAAGAAGGGCACCGCCACCAGCTAAATATATACCTTTTTGAACGATATCGGCATATAATTCGGGAGGCGTTTGTTCTAAAACGCCAAGTATTGCGGTTTCTATTTTCGAAATCGATTTGTCGAGGCAATGCGAAATTTCCTGATAGGAAACAGGTACCTCTACAGGCAAGGCTGTCATTAAGTTAGGACCGCGTACAATATAATCGTTGGGCGGATTTTCCAAATCGGGTAATGCCGAACCTACCTGAATTTTAATTTCTTCGGCTGTGCGTTCGCCAACCTTAATATTGTGCTGATGACGCATATACGCTTGTATATCGGCAGTAAAACCATCGCCAGCAATACGTATCGATTTGTTGCAAACAATGCCACCAAGTGCAATTACAGCAATTTCCGATGTTCCACCGCCAATGTCAACAACCATGCTGCCTTCGGGCGCTTCCACGTCTAAGCCAATACCAATTGCGGCGGCCATAGGTTCGTAAATCATATATACATCGCGCCCGCCAGCGTGTTCCGACGAGTCGCGAACGGCACGAACCTCAACCTCGGTGCTCCCCGATGGAATACAAACCACCATTCGTAGCGATGGAGTTATCCAGCTATTCTTGGTATTAATCATTTTTATCATACCTCGTATCATAAGCTCGGCGGCGTGAAAGTCGGCAATTACTCCGTCGCGAAGCGGACGAATGGTACGAATGTTTTCGTGTGTTTTTCCGTGCATCTGACGTGCTCTCTCGCCAATGGCAATAAGCTTTCCGGTTGAATGATCGATAGCAACAATTGATGGCTCGTCAACAACTACCTTGTCGTTGTAAATAATAACGGTATTTGCCGTTCCTAAATCGATAGCTATTTCCTGTGTTAAAAATGAAAAGAGACCCATTTTTTAATTTTTAATTTTTAATTTTCTTACGACATACGACTATCGTCTATTTTCTATTGTCTATTATCTTGTGTTCTTGTGTCTTACGACTATCGTCTTACTACTATTCTCTCTAATGCCTAAAATGCCTTATACCAGTAAATACCATAGCTATTTTATTAATATTACAGTATTCAATCGAATCGTTGTCGCGAACCGAGCCACCTGGCTGAACAACTGCGGTAACGCCTGCATTATGAGCTATTTCTACGCAATCGGAAAAAGGAAAGAACGCATCGCTTGCCATTACTGCACCTTGTAAATCGAAGCCAAACGATTCGGCTTTAGCAATAGCCTGTTTAAGAGCGTCAACCCTTGAAGTTTGTCCTACTCCACTGGCACACAGTTGTTTGTTCTTAGCAAATACAATTGCGTTCGATTTGGTGTGCTTTACAATTTTGTTGGCAAAAAGCAAATCGGTAACTTCGGTATTTGTTGGTGCCAATTCAGTAACCTTTTGTAAGTCAGCACTAGTTTCAACTTGTAAATCTTTATCTTGAACCACCGCCCCATTAAGCAACGATCTATATGTTAATGAAGGTAAGCTAACTGGCTTAAGTATTAATATTGTGCGGTTTTTGCGCGATTTTAATAACTCCAATGCGCTTGCTTCGTAACTAGGAGCGATAATAAGGTCGAAGAAAAGTTGGTTAATTTCCGTTGCCGTTTCCGCGTTGATGTTGCGGTTAGTAACCAATACACCGCCAAAAGCCGAAACCGGATCGCCAGCCAATGCATCTTTCCATGCGTCGAGCAGGTTGTCGCGCGAGGCTATTCCACAGGCATTATTGTGTTTTATAATTGCGAATGTAGTTTCGGAGAATTCGTTAATTAAGCCAACGGCAGCATCAATATCGAGTAAGTTATTGTACGATATCTCTTTACCATGTAATTGTTCGAACATTTCGTCGAATTTACCATAAAAGCTACCTTTCTGATGAGGATTTTCGCCGTAGCGAAGACTCGACCCTTCAGTTAAACTAAGCTTAAATGCAGGTATGTTAGTGGTTTGGTTGAAATAATTGAAAATAGCCGAATCGTAATGCGATGATATATTAAAAGCTGCGGCTGCAAACCATTTTCTATCGCTTATGGTGGTGGTTCCGTTTTTATCTTCAAGAAGTTGTAATAGAGGTAAATACTCGCCTTTTGATGGAACAATTACCACATCGTTAAAATTTTTTGCGGCTGCACGAATAAGCGAAATTCCGCCTATATCTATTTTTTCGATTACCGAGGCTTCTGCAGCTCCCGACGCTAAGGTTTCTTCAAACGGGTATAAATCAACAATAACCAAATCGATAGGCGGTATTTGGTATTGCTCGGCTTCCTGTAAGTCGGTTTTATTATCTCTACGAAACAATATTCCGCCAAATACCTTAGGATGAAGTGTTTTTAAACGTCCCCCAAAAATCGATGGATACGAGGTAATATCTTCAACGGAAGTTACTTTAATTCCTAAGCCTTCAATAAAATCCTTCGTTCCGCCTGTTGAATACAAGGTAACATTTAATGCATTAAGCTTTCGCACAATTGCTTCCAAATTATCTTTATGATAAACTGAAATTAATGCGGAAGAAATTTTCTTTAATTCACTCATTTACAATATATTGAAATTTTCTGCAAAGTTATTAAAAAAGTGTTTAAAAATAGCTACTTTTAGCAGGTAAAAAGTTTTTTAAGCGAATAATATTTACCAATAATTATAGCAGTTTCGTATTTGTTTACGCGACCTTCAAAATTATAAATAAAAGTCGGTTATACATCCAGTTAACCGAAAATAATTAAAATAAATTTTTAGTGTGGTTTTACTCGTACGTCTAATTAAAGAAAGTTTTATTTTTGCATATAGTTCGGTAATAGTTAACAAGTTACGAACTTTTCTTACATTATTAGGAATTACCATTGGCATATTTGCCATCATTTCGGTATTCACAATTGTCGATTCTTTGGAGGCGAATGTTCGCCAAAGCATTTCTACATTGGGCAACGATGTGATTTATATTCAGAAATGGCCTTGGGGATTTGAGGCCGAATATCCATGGTGGGAATACATGAAACGCCCTGAGCCTAAGATAAATGAGTTCAAAGAAGTTAAGCATCGATCGAAGCTTGCCGATGCTGTTTGTTTTTTCGCCCAAACCAATAAAACTGTAAAGCAGGGTAATAATTATGCCGAAAATACTCCCATTTTGCTGGTAAGCGGCGAATATTATTCCATTAAACCTTTCGAAATTGAAAACGGTCGCTTTTTTACAACTTCCGAATCGGAGTTTGGCAAAAATAGTTGCGTAATTGGTTATGAATTAGCGAATAAACTCTTCGACAATCAAAATCCTTTAGGTAAAGAGGTTAAATTAATGGGGTTTAGGCTACAAATTGTGGGCATTGCTAAAAAGGCAGGAAAAGGACCATTCGGAGAAGGGAGCATCGATGAACAGATTATTATTCCAATGAATTTTGGCAGGCGTATATTCGATTTAAATAATATTAATCCAGCAATATGGGTTAAGGCGCGTAATAACATTAAAGCTAGCGATTTGCAGGACGAGTTAAAACTTATTATGCGCTCGGTACGCCGTATTAAACCTTTAGAAAAAGACAACTTCGCACTAAACCAATCGAGTGTTATTACAAAAGTGTTCGACGGCTTTTTTGCTGCCCTTAATTTTGCAGGTTGGATAATTGGCGGTTTTTCAATTCTGGTAGGTGGTTTTGGTATTGCGAATATTATGTATGTGTCGGTAAAGGAACGAACCAATATTATTGGAATTCAGAAGGCCGTTGGTGCCAAAAACTATATAATTCTGGTTCAGTTTCTTTTCGAATCGGTAATTCTCTCGCTTGCAGGAGGCGCTTTAGGGCTTCTACTTGTGTTTGTAGGAACATTAATCGCATCAAACAACGACTTTACTATATCGCTAACAATGAGCAATATAAGTTTGGGGTTAATAGTGTCGGGTGCTATAGGCATAATATCGGGCTTCGCTCCAGCATGGTCAGCTTCGAGGCTAAATCCGGTGGAGGCAATAAACACGCATTTTTAGCAACTGTAAAATTTACGGATATTCTGATATTTAAACGCAAAATATAAAAATCAAGGATAAAAGTTATACCAAATGGCACAACTTTTATTTATCTTTACGTAATTAATTGTTTTTAAATGAGACGATTGCCAAAAATATCAAATGCTGCTTTTTGGGATGTGAAAATTGATAAAACATCAACCACTGAATTCGAGACGTATAGCTCTTACATCATTCAAAAAGTTTTCGATTTTGGCACACTCGACGATATAATTCAAATTACCACATACTACGGTATAGAAAGAATTAAAAATGAAATAATTA
>JANYAP010000190.1 GCA_025361285.1 Bacteroidales bacterium
TATGAGCCCACCAAAGGTAAGCTTTGCAATATCTATTAAAAAATTACCTATTTGTTCGCGCAATAGTTGCTTTTTATTTTCCATTCAACAAAAATAAACGATTTTTTATGCTTTACCAAAACTAAACACCAACACCACGCATCAATTACGCTGCGTGGTGTTGGTTGTATTTGTTTTTAAGCTGAATTTTAAATTCAGCAACATTCCAAGCGCCATTATAAATGCCGCTTAGCTATCGCGCCGAACATTAAGCCGAGCTAAGGGTTGCCGTTTACGCCGTAAGCGAAAGTGCAGGAATTGTTAGTGTTATTGATATTAGAAATTTTATTTTCGGCATTGTAGTTGGTATTGGTATTTACGACCTTAGAGGAGTCCAAAATACCGGTTTTAGTTGGCCCCGATAAGCTGAATTTGCAATTCAGCTTGAAACACTTGCAAATTTGTAATTTGCATAACATCCACAATACCACGCAACAAAACTACTTCGTGACGTTGGCTATTTAGTATTTGTTTTAAAGCTGAATTGCAAATTCAGCCGTATTCCAAGCGCCATTGCAAATGCCGCTTAGCTATCGCGCCGAACTTTAAGCCGAGCGAAGGCTAGCGAAGAGCTGGCTCAATTGACTCAATTTGGTTTTTATTATTAACTGTAAATATCAAATCAAAAGAATCATTATAAATAACTTCTATTATACACATATTGTTCAGCATATTAGCTGTAAATTTTGATTCTTTATATCTACCTAAAATTTCACTTACATCTTGACTATATAAAAACAAATCGGCTTCTAATCCTTCAGCAGGACCATCGTTTTGATGATTTTTTACATACAACTCATCACAATTTCTAAAATACTCTTTTTTGTCATCCAAAAATCTTTCCGAAAATATATTAGATGTTTTTAAAAAATTAATAAATATAGTAACTTGTTCATTATTTATTCTATATGGCAATGATCCATCGACCTTTACAAAATTTATATTACTAATTAACTCATAATTATTTTTATACCATTTAAAAAAATTATAAACAGCTGTTGTTGTGCAATTAGCACTGTTAGCAACGCTTTTGCTATTATTGGCAACGTTCTTTGCAGAATAATTACAAGAGTTTAGAACCAAAAAAAATAAAAGCAAATAAATTATGTTATTTCTATTCATAATAAAAAAATTAATATCTAATTTGTGAAATGGTGTAATTCTTACCGTTTATTCCATTACCTGAAATTCTATCAGACTGTAAATATAATTTATTCTGTTCATTCGTGCCTTTTGCTGGGTACTGTGTTCCTGGATCAAAGTAGCGATAATAAGATCCGTTATCATCACTTCCATAACCTGCAATAACAATGTAGTGGTCTGCATAACCTTTATTAGAGTTAGTATATCTATTATGTATACCTACAATGACTGGATTTCCATCTTCTAACTCGCTATTAAGCTTACCTATACCATCTTGATAATTAGGTAGTATTTTGAATGAATTCTTACCATTATCCAATCCTATATTAATTCTATTAGGAACATTTCGACCAATCATTAATTGACAAGTAGTAAAGCAAGCTTTCATATTGGGTAATTGAGTTCTCCACGCGTCGTTATTTAATACCATTAAGTCTCCGCTTGAGTCATTCCGCTTAGCCACCACATCAATAGTTTTAATGGCGTGGATTAATCTACCTTTATCTGCTATTACTGTATATGATTTATAATTGACATAACCACCATCTTTTAAAATAAATTGAATTTGCTTAGTTTTCTTGTCGTATGTGTATGAGAGTCCTTCATGCGATTCAATATTTTTCATAGCTTGTTGCAATGCTGCTTGTTCTGCAAACCAATCTTTCACCCGATCCCACATATTTGAAAGCCAACTATACCCACTCGGATCGGTATACCTAAGTGGGTTGTTTAAGCAGTAGCTGTAGCGGTTGTAGTTTTGGGAGTTTTCGGGGCTTTGCACTACAAGGTCGGGGCTTAGGAAGCGCTGCAGGTAGGGGTCGTAAAGGCGGCCGTTCATGTTTATTAGCGCAAAGCCTGCCATTTGCTCGTGGCCGGTGTAGCCGCGGTCGAAGCGGGGTTGCATGCCCGAGAGGCTCACCAACGACGAGTCGGTGCGTATGGTGTTT
>JANYAP010000195.1 GCA_025361285.1 Bacteroidales bacterium
CTCCAACCCAGTCGCAACAAGGTACACCGCCATCAACTTTAGCAGCAATGGCTTGGAATATAGGTTTTACACTTGGCCAAGCAGCAAGTGAGCCTCCTGGCATAATAGATGGACCAAGTAGGGCACCCTCTTCGCCACCCGAAACACCTGTGCCGATATACAGTAAGCCTTTACTTTCCAAATATGCTGTACGGCGGTTAGTATCAGGAAAATGTGTGTTTCCACCATCAATAATAATGTCGCCTTTGGAAAGATGTGGAATGAGCAAATCGATAAACTCATCGACAGGCTTACCAGCTTTTACCATTAACATTACTTTGCGAGGTAGCTGTAAAGATGCAACTAACTCTTCAATAGTTTTAGTGCCAATCACTTTTTTTCCTTTTCCACGTCCAGCAACGAAGTTTTCTACTTTATCAACCGAGCGGTTAAAAACACTAACCTGAAAACCTTTGCTTTCCATGTTAAGCACTAAGTTTTCGCCCATTACGGCAAGTCCAACTAATCCAATATCCGAAAGTTTGTTCATAAAATTTAATAAATTAAGTTTCCGTGTGCGCAAACGGTTTACGTGTGTGCAAATTTATAGTTTTACAATTAAGTATTTATCTTTTTACGAAATTATTTTAAAGCCTAGCCCCGACAGTGCTTTTTTAGCATCTATACTGCTGTTTATTAGCGAAATACTATATGAATCAAATTCGCGTCGAAGTGGATAATTACCGCGTTGCTTTTCGAATGTGGTTGGCGATGTTCGCAAACGGATATCGTCGTCAATAACATTAAATGTTTCTGTAATAGCTTCAATTATAATTTGTTGAGTTGTTTTATTACTACAATTAATTATGAGGTTACTATTTTGAGGTATTGGAATATCTTCGGCAAACCAACGGTTTAAAGGCAGTTTAAAGTGTTTCGACAATGCTTGCACACTCATAGTTGTGCCCTTTGCTTTACCGTCGGCAGAATAACCTGCAATATGTGGAGTAGCAATATCGAGCAGTTCCATCAATTCAGTATCGATATCAGGTTCGTTTTCCCAAACATCTAATACGGCACCGGCTATTTTCTTTTCATTTAAAAACGATTTAAGTGCCAAATTATCAACTACTTCTCCACGCGAACTATTTATTAATAAAGTGTTTGGGAGAAGTTTTTGAAGCAAGTTTTCGTTGAACAAATGAAATGTTTTATCAGCTCCAGTGATGTTTAATGGTACATGGCAGGTAATAATATCGCATTCGCGAACTATACCTTCGAGAGATACAAAGCCGCATTGCCCAGTTTCTCTTACACGTGGAGGATCGCAAAGCAACACCCTCATACCTAGCCATTCGCCAAGTTTAACAATTTTTTTACCTACATTTCCAACGCCAACAACCCCTAACGATCTGTCGGGAAAATTGAAGTTGTGTTTTTGTGCTAAATTAACCAAAACCGATGCAATATACTGATATACAGAACCTGAGTTGCATCCTAGTGCATTAGTCCAAAAAATGTTGTTTTTCTTACAATAATCAGTATCGATATGGTCGAAACCAATAGTTGCCGTAGCTATAAACTTCACGGAAGTACCTTCGAGTAATTGCTTATTGCATTTAGTACGGGTTCGGGTAATAAGTGCATCGGCATCAGTAAGATGCTGCTTATTAATATCTTCGCCAGGAAGATAAACAACATCGGCAAATGGTTCTAACACTCCCTTTAAATATGGAATTTTATTATCGGTAACAACTTTCATTGGCGTTTATATTTTGATAATGCATGAGTTACGTATATGTATAGAAAAACCTTATTACCTTATTGGGTTAATAACCAAATAAATAAGGTAGTAAGGTTGTGTATTACTATTGTATTCGCCGCCACTTAGAAAATATCGTCATCCTCTTCAACTGGTGCTTTTGCTTCTCCAGGAACAATTTTGAGGCTTTTTATATAATTATCAATTTTTTCGGGATATTTAATAGTTAAAAAGGTTTCGAACTTGCCTGTTTTACGAATTTCCTCATCGCCATTTTTCGTCGACACGTATTTAATTATTTCGCGTTTTAGGTTTGGGTCGGCACCATTTTTCAATAGTAAATCTATCATTTCTATACTTTTAACCTCGAAAAGTGGTGTAGTAAATAACTGCGACCGAAACGATTTTAGTATAAAGTTAACATTGGACCCCTGAAAAATAAGCCTTTCCGATAATTGCACATTATTAGAGAAAACGGCCATTATCAATGCCTTATTAAGTTTTTCGGTATCGAACGAATTGTACATATCCTTTATTTTAGGCAGCTTCGACACTACCTTGGGGATAAGTTCAAATTTGTTTAGCCACAGTTCGAGTTCCAAAATATTAACTAAATTCTCGAACTCGTCGGGTAATTTCGCTAACTTATTAAGAGCCATATTTAAACGCTTAATGTTGAGAAGGTTACAAACTTCGCGAGGCATTATTTCAATTTGATTCGCAAATAGATTTAAGTCGGTAAGGTTGGTAAGATTACCAATTGCCGAAGGAATACTTTTAATCATATTCGCCTCCAAATTAAGTATTTCTAACTTACGAATTTGAAAAATAGGCTCGGGGATAGCAGTAAATAAATTATAGCCAAGGTTTAGCAATTCCAGATTAACAATTTTTGTTAAGGCTTTTGGCAGCTTTGTTAAATTATTATTCGATAGATTAATTTCTTTCAGGTTTACAAGGCAACCTATTTCTTCGGGAAGTTGGGTTATTCCTCTGAAGCTTAAGTCGAGCTTGGTAATATTTAAAGCTTCGCTTGGATCCAAGGGTACGTTAATTCTAAGACCTCTTAACCAATATATTATCACTTTCAGCTTTTGCTCTGGAGATTTTGAAAAAAGCATATTATTTGTGTTTCGTTAATTAATACTAGCTATTAAATCTATTGGTTTTCAAAAATTAATTAAATATACTAAATTTTTGAGAATTAATAAAACTTTTTTTGCAATTATCGCGTTTCTTAGCTTACACTGCATATATTCAACAACTTACATTGATGCTGAGGCAAATGCGGTTGCCATATTTACAAATTGGTGATGTGATAGGCGCACTGGTAGCTATATAGTAAGTTCGTAATTTGTACTTCGACCTCCTTGCAAACTTTTCACCACAATTCCCTTTTCAATCAAGTCTTGAATGTCGCGCAAAGCAGTATCTTGTGAGCATTTTCCAATCTTTGCCCATTTTGAAGTGTTTAGAGCTCCTTCAAAATCGTCCATTAGCATATTCAGAATTTTTCTTTGTCTGTCGTTTATGTTAACTCTTGAGTGTTTTATCCAAAATGAGTGCTTATAAATTACTTTCTCAAGAAGCTTTTCAGAATTATCGATAGCGTGCATTAAACAATTCAAAAACCATTCGAGCCAGCACGTAATATCCAAACCGCTTCTTTGAATCTTTTCCAATATGTCATAATAGGAATTTCTTTCTTTACGAATTTGAGTCGACATGCTATAAAATCTATACGATTGTTCGTCAGAACGAGCTAGTAACATATCACTTAGTGCTCTTGATATTCTTCCGTTTCCATCTTCAAAGGGGTGGATTGTAACAAACCATAAATGTGCAATAGCCGCTTTAATAACCAAGTCGGTATTTTGTTCCAAATTAAACCAATCTAAGAAAATTCGCATTTCATTTTCAATTTGAGCCGCTGGGGGTGCTTGGTAATGAACTTTTTCTTTTCCCAACGCTCCTGAAACAACCTGCATCGGTCCTGTTGAATCGTTACGCCAGTTTCCTGCAATTATTTTATACATTCCACTTTGTGCCGTTTGGAATAGTGAAATATGCCAAGAAAATAGTCGTTCTTTATTCAGTTCTTTGTCATAGTTCTTGGTTGCGTCAAGCATCAAATCGACAATTCCGTCAACATTACGTTCAGAATACACTAATCCTGATATTTCAAGCCCTAATCGTCGCGCAATTGACGACCTAACTTGTTCTCTGTCTAAAAATTCACCCTCTATTTCAGTTGATTTTATAATCTCCTGTGTTAAAATTTCGAGATTAGCTTCATTGCGAAGTTCAAACCCCAATGCTACCATTTTACCTATTAACTTGCCTTGTTTGTTTCTTACATAGGAAAGCAATGGCATAAGCTGTTCGCTATTCCATTTAAAGATTGGCCAGTTTTGATTGTTGTATAAATACATATCTTTTCTCCGCTAATTATGCGGCTAAAATAGGGTTTATTCTCCGCATGACAAAATTATATCCGCACAAAATGCGTATAAAACTGTGTTTATTCTCCACATCTTCGTTTTTTGCCCTAAAGTTTTATTGGCTTTCCCCAGATAAACGCACTATCGATTGTTACCGTTGGGTTGTTTTTGTAGTATATATTGCTGTTACTCTCGTACTTAATGCTCAATTTATCCGATACGTTCACATACACATCGCCCCAGCCACGCTGCCGCACAAAGCAGTTGACAGCCAGCAAACTGTCGGCAAATATTTTACTACTCCCACCAGCCCAAATTTCGCAATAATTGCACTTACCAACTACTTTATAGAAACCGAAACTATCGGCACCCATAAATATGCCACAATAATCGGATTCTACCGCAGCATCTACCTCACAGAATTTGCCCCAATCGACAAACTGAAAATAATTTGCCTTGAAAACGCCCTTGGTGGTGAAATGTAAAGGTTGGTATGCGTAAATTATTAAGTCCTGATTTATATGTAGTTCGAGTTGAATTTTTTCGTATCGGCGCGACCATTCATATTTTGCATTATGGCTAATATATACAACACCATCACGTTCTTCGATAGTTACTGCTTTTTGCAGATTTTCGCCACAAGTAACAAGTACCTTATTAATAGTATCGTTAACCGCTGTTACTTGGAATATGCTGTTTGTTTCGATTCGCGAAAACGCTTGTTTTATAACAACCTCGTTAGTAGTTGTTTCCCCACCATTGAATAGGCCGTTTTTTTCGCAGGAAACTAAAAAAAACAATAATATAATGAATCGAAAAATAATCATGTGTAAGTGCTTAATAATTAATACTTCCAACGGTAGCCTATTCCCCACTCAATAAAATCGGCCATAGCAGCCCAATGTGCTTTTATGGTTACGGCGGCAAGCAAACAAGGCGATATTTGATATCGTATGCCTATTCTATTGCTCATAACACCCGAGTTAGAATAGCTATTTTTTAAATATATTCCTGGCTGTATTACGTATGACAATTTTCCCATTCGTAGCTCGTACGACAAATTGGCTGCAACCCTAACTAAATCGGTACGCGAGGCGGTATCGTTAAGTAACTCTATTTTCTTTTGTAACGATGGATCGTAGTAAATATTTATTGAACTTCCTAACATGCTTGTTTGGGATATTTCGCGACTATATTCCACTGATAATGCGAGCGGTGTGTACTTTTGCTTATATTGCTGCGAAAACTGTTTTCGACCTAAACCTCCCATTAACAACCAATAATTTCGTTTGCGCTCTTTGGAAATATCGGTTTTAATAAATTCGCTTGTATTAGGCTTATTTATAATATATTGAACACCCCCCGAAACTGTGAATAAGTTTAATCCTTTGTTAGGTTCCTGATAATTTCCGTTTGATGCATGAATAACGCCTAACCCAATTTTGAAGTATGTTTTGTCGTTTATTCGCGCTAATCCATTCAAGCTATAATGTATATAAACATTTAATTTTGAACCTATTGCCATATCGAAGTAGTTATTATCATTATCATAACGCTTTGTTATATAACTAATTCCAAACGAAATACTATTTCCAAAATTAAACCGTGGATTTCCCTTAATAAAATATCTATCAACATATCCGTAAAGTGCGTTCATTTTGCCGTAAACCAAGTTGTTACCAAGCCCCGAACGATAAAACCCTACCCCAATTTTCGGATAATTATAATACCGATGCCATTGTTTTTCTCCTTTCGTAACAACGCCAACATTTAATTGATAACCAGTTACATGATCGTTAATAAAGTACGATATGTATTCCTTATGAGGCGTAACAAACCCATAATGAAGCGTTCCATCAACATAAAGCCTACTTGTAAAATTGGCGCTTTGCGCAAAGCCAACCGACGCAATTAGCTGCATAAGAACGCAAAAGGCTTTAACACGTTTTGCTACAATATTTACGTTATTACCCATTGCGCAAAAATAGTTTATATTTGTAATTCAGATGTTAAATAATCTCATATAAAACGCTAATGCAGCTAATTAAAAATGACAAATCGCCATATTTTATTTTCGATTGTTTGTCGGATTTTACCGAAATAAAACAATTTGTAACTACAAGGCATGGAGGTGTAAGCAATGGAGCATACTCGTCATTAAATTTGGGCTTTGGCACCGACGACGATAAATTATTAGTACTGCAAAACCGACATATTTTGGCACAATCGGTTAATATTCCTCTCGAAAATTTTGTGATATCCAATCAGGTACACGGCACCAATGTTGCCGTTGTTACCAGCGAAATGATAGGTAATGGAGCGTTTACCCGCGATACGGCAATTAGTGAAACCGACGCCATGGTTACAAATGCGCCAAACGTTTGTCTGTTTGTGATGTCGGCCGATTGCGTACCACTTCTGTTCTACGACCCAGTAAAAAAAGCTATTGGCGCATGCCATGCTGGCTGGAAAGGAACTATCGACAAAGCACCATCAGCCACAATTAAAACTATGTGCAATGCCTTTGGTAGTAGGCCAAGCGATATATTTGCGGCTATAGGACCATCAATTGGACTATGTTGCTATAATATTGGTAGCGAAGTAATTGACTCGGCACTTCGATCGTTTGGGAGTACCGACGACATAATAAAGTTTGATATTTTCAATCGGCAGCCTTATTTCGATTTGTGGACAACAAATAAAAATGTTCTTATAGAAGCAGGTATAACCAAAAGCCATATTGAACTTGCAGGCTTATGCACACATTGCAATAATACCGATTTTTTTTCGTCGCGATACGACAAAGGAATAACAGGGCGGTTTGGCGCAGGAATAATGATTGTCGTAAGACAGTAGTCCTAAGTCGTAAGTTGATAAAAGAAAGGAGAAAGAAGAAAGAAGAAATAAAGAAAATTTAGTAGTTTAAACCTTGTGTATTAAGACTTAAGACTTGTGTCTTGTGTATTGTATCTTGTATCTTGTGACTTACGACTTACTCCTCTCCTCCCCCATACAACGAAATACCCATTTCCAACAACTCCTTTACAGGACGGCAATCGGGTTTTAAAATGCTGCCGAACTGGTTTTTAGCTACCGAACCACAGCCACCGCCACATGCTAGCTGCGAGGAACAATTTGCACATTCGGCAATACTTAGCACATCGCGCTCCTCCCATTGGCATACCAAATTGTTGTTTAAACTAACCGATGGGTAAAAAGTACCAAGTTTTTCGTTGCTTTTCCCAACCGTAGCGGTGCACGAGTATATGCTTCCCGAATAATCGAAAGCCCATTCGGTTTTGCAAGCAGGACACGAATCGAACAATGGATCGGGCAGTTTACCGTTCTCAAACAGAAATTTAGATATTGAAAAAGCTGGTTTGTGAAATTCCAGTATTTCGGGATGCAGGCATATTTGATTGTATAGATAGCTGTAAAGTTCTATCCTACTAAACAATTTTGCGTTAGTCGCCTGACAATGATGCAGTTCGTAATTGCGCCCTAACTGCGTTTTAAAGATAGGCGAGCTTGTCCATCCCATAGAAATTGCATAATTGGCGAGCTGCCACAAATTGCCAATATTCTCACGGTCGACCACCATTCGAAGATTAACTGGTATATGGCTTGCAAGCAATAAGTCGATACCATTAGAAATGCGCTCGAAAGTAGGCGATTTGTCGCGCATATACCTTCTTCCGTTATGGTATTCAGCTGTGCCATCGAGTGTTACCTGTACTTCACGCATACTTCCTTTTTTCAAAATGTCGATATATTCGCTAATGTTATAGCCATTGGTAACAACAGCTACGTCGAAATTTCGCGCCGAAGCACTTTCTATAATGTATTCAATCAGTGTTTTATGATAATTACCTGATAATAAAGGCTCGCCACCAAAAATTGTAATGTATTTCTTTCTGTCGGCAAAATTTATATCGATATAGGAAAAGAAGGCGTCGATAATTTCGGTTGAGAGTTTTATTGTAGGCGACTGGTATTCATCTTGGTAACAGTAACTACAAGCGAAATTGCAGGCATACCAAGGCACAAAAAATATTTGTATTTCGTCGATTTCGCGGTTATCGATAAAAGTTAGGTACTTATCCTTAAATAGCTTTTTTTCTTCCCGTTCGTCAACCAAATAGCCTTTAGCGGCAATCTCTTCACAATCAGTAAAATTGCCCGTAATAAACTCGTTAAACAAAGCTTCATCAATTATATCGGCATTTCCACTTAAAGAATTGACAATAAAATAATTACTCGAATTTTTTACTTTGGAAATTATATTGTGGTTAGAGGGGGTCATTTTGTAATATAAGGATGACAATTGAGAAGTGAGTCAATAATCAGCTCACTTCTCAATTAAATTAATCGTGGCAACCGGCAACATTTTTCGACGTTTTTGCACAACACTGTGCTTGGTTGTTACTTTTTTTCGACTGATTTTTTTTTATTAGCGACTTCATATTCAATATAATTAATTAATAATTAGAAAAATACATTTATTTTCTTTAATTCAACTAGCTAAGTCTCGCTACAAGCTTACCTTCAAAATTTCTTTTATTTTTTTATCAAACTCGCCTCTATTTATAAGCCCTACCGATATTTCGGGCTTTGCCGACGATGGACAGAAAAGTAGTGTAGGCATACTAGTAATACCGAAAACACTGGCAAGCTCCTGTTGAGCATCAACGTCAACCTTGTAAACATTAATCTTGCCTTTGTATTCCTTGGCAATTTGATTAATGGTTGGCGCCATAGCTTTACACGGACCGCACCAAGTGGCGTAAAAATCAATAATACAAGGCTTATCGCCTACAAATTTCCACTCCTTGCTTTTCGAATAGTCGTAGATTTTTTGCTTAAACGTTGCTGGTGTAAGATGCTCAATGTTAGATTTTACTTCGTAATTTGATTTATATGGCTGACCTTGACAACCCGCCAAAGGAACAAACATTAACGATGCAACAATCAAATAATTAGATACTTTCATGATATTTATTTTTAAATTTATATTTAAATTTATATTTAACTTATTAACTATATTAACTTTTCTATCTCAAAAACATCCGCATCCACATTTTGTTTGTGGGCGAATTCCTAAAATTGTAAAACTGGCAACTTTAATTTTGCCCTTATCGTAGGGCGCGCTTTCCTCGTTAATAGAAACAAAGGCCAAACCAGCATCCTCAATAGTTTGAAGGTATTCCCTTTTAGTAACCGCACCTGCCCAGCATTCCGAAACAGCAACTGGGTCGGTTCGATATTCCTCAGGAACAGGATCTAGCGAATAAATATCGCTTATTGCGAACCGTCCGCCAGGCTTTAACATAC
Source organism: Bacteroidales bacterium (assembly GCA_025361285.1). GTDB lineage: Bacteria > Bacteroidota > Bacteroidia > Bacteroidales > JAAUTT01 > JAAUTT01. Next base: position 9,514 of record JANYAP010000195.1, read on the forward strand.
GGTAAATTTCGACCCAAACCGCTGGCTTATTATGCGCATGATTGATAGTGCAATTCGAAATAATTACATCGATCGACTTCGAAGGAATATCAATCTTTTCTAATTCCGAAAGAACAAAGCTAACGTTTTTAACTTCAAGCTTATGAGCATTTCGGTTAGCTTTTTCTATCATGCCTTCCGAAATATCAACTCCGAACACAAAACCTTTATCACCAACCTGTTCGGCTAGCCGAAGCACATCGGTTCCACGTCCGCTGCCTAAATCAACACAAACCTCGCCCAACTTAGCATTCGAATAATTTATAGCTCCACCGCACGACAAGCAACAATTGCTGTCGGCCAACTCGGAGTATCGCTTGTTAATTTCGGGTAAATTCATGTTGAACAAATTTATCTATCTTTTTTGGTAATTTATCGTGATATTTAAAATCTATCTTAAAAAAATTAACTAACACAATTACAGCTTTTTACACAGTTAATAATTTGAATAAGATTAGGCTCTTTTAGTGAATAATGCACACTATTGCCTGATTTAGTAGCATTTAGCAATCCTTTAGTTTTCATATTTATAAGATGATGAGAAACAACCGATTGCTCTAGCTTTAGCATTGTACAGATTTCATTTACAGGTAATTGCTTATGTTCGAAAAGTATGTTTATTATTGCAAGCCTTGTTGTATGTGCAATACACTTTAATATAAATGCAACTTTATCGAGATTCATTGGGCTGTTACCTTTTTTAAATGTCGATACAAACATATATAAATATGTCGATATATACAAATGTTTTTTACGATTTTGAAGTTTCTTTGATTCTATATTAATTTTTGTTTTCTCAAACCAATGATATTTTTCAAAAAACGCTAACTTGCATCACTTAAATAATATACGAGCTATGAAAAAACTATTATCGATTAAATGGATTTATGCAGTGAGCATGCTTATTGCAATATTGGTGCTGTATTCCTGTTCGAATAAGGAAGTTGTTACAGACTGTTTACATGGGCACACTTATGGTTTTTTAGGCGGCTTATGGCACGGTTTTATAGCTCCATTCGATTTATTTGGTATGCTTTTTTGGGACGATATTACTGTATTCGCCCAAAACAATAATGGAGCTTGGTACGCATTTGGTTTTCTTCTGGGTAGTGGCGGCTGGGGCTTCTTTGGCGGAAAAGGCGCCTCGCGACGAAAAAATGCGTAGCTACCCTTAAAATACAATCGTGTTATATACATAAAATTGAATATCAATTTGTTAGCAGCTAAACCAAAGAAATTCGAATAATATTACATCACTATACAAAATTTTATTATTTTTACTGGACACAAAAAACCCACATTATGGTAAACAAAGTAACTTTAGTTGGACGTGTAGGAAAAGATCCTGAACTTAAACATTTGGACGAAAACAGATCGGTAGCCCGTTTTTCGCTTGCAACAAACGAAACGTACAAAAACAAAAGCGGCGAAAGAGTAACTAACACCGAGTGGCATAATATAGTAGTTTGGCGTGCACAGGCCGAATTTGCTGCCAAGTACATTAAAAAAGGAGCTCTAATTTATGTTGAAGGTAAAATTCGAAACCGCTCATGGGACGATAAGGACGGCATAAAACGTTATACCACCGAAATTGAGGTTGACACCATTCAGTTTTTAAGCTCGAAAAGCGATGATGCTAGCCATTCGGCTGGAGGCGATGCAAGTCAAGTTGCAGTAGCTACTGAAGGTAGTTTCGTGCCAGAAGGCGATTTTACCTCAGGTACAACTAACAGCGCACCTTCAACCGACGATTTACCATTTTAAGCCTAACCCAGATATATTATTTTGGAAACAGAAACGAGCGTAACAGATACAATTGCTACGTTAGATATTAATTTACACCTATTTACACCAGGAATCGCGGCAGGATTAACTGTAGCGATTCTGTTTTTATTGTGCGCAGCAGTTATCTCGGGTGCCGAAATGGTTATTGCCTCATTTAGCACATCCGACAAATCGAAAATCGACAAAAACAAACCGTCCAATAAACTCATAATAATCAAATACTTATCGCAGCCAGAGAAGTTTTTTGCCTCGCTGCAAATTGCTTCACTATTTTTTAAAACTGCATTCATTGTTAGTACAACTTTTATAGCATTTGCGCTAGCTAACAACTTAATGCACTCCATATTAGGTATGTTTTCATTTCTGTTTTTGCAAGTTTGCGTACTCATACTTCTATCGGAAATTCTACCAAAAACCCTAGCCACCATTCTTCCCGAAATATATCTATCAGTTACATTTCCAATTATTCGATTAATTGCATTTTGCTTTAGTCTGGCAGGTAAAACGTTTGCATCAATAACAGTTGGTTTTAATAAAGCGTTTATTATCAATAGCTCAGCTATTTCGGTAAATAATATTACCAACGCTATAGAACTGGCTAAGGACAATCATTCGGAGGATGAAGAAATTTTGAAAGGAATAATAAAATTTGGTAGCATTGATGTACGAGAGATATTAAAACCACGTATAGACGTTGTTGCTGTGGATGTTAGCATGTCAATGAACCAGGTTTTAGCCATAGTTGTTGAATCGGGATACTCTCGCATACCTATTTACGCAGGCAATTTCGACAATGTAAAAGGCATATTGTACGTTAAGGATATGCTTCCTTTTATAAACGAAAAGGACAGCTTCCGCTGGCAAACACTTATGCGGCCGCCCTATTTTATTCCCGACACCAAAAAAGTTAAAGAACTACTTACCGAGTTTCAAACAAGCAAAAACCACATGGCAGTTATTGTCGACGAATATGGTGGAACCATCGGCATTGTTACCCTTGAGGATATTCTCGAGGAAATAGTTGGCGAAATATCCGACGAATCGGACGAGGACGAAAAACGATACACGCAAGTGAACAAAAACACCTATATTTTCGACGGAAAAACGCTACTTAACGATTTTCATAAAATACTTCAAATTGAAAGTGATATATTTGACGACGTAAAAGGCGATGCCGAAACTTTGGCAGGGCTTATCCTAGAATTGAAAGGTGAGATTCCTGCCAAAAACGAACAACTTAAAATTCAACAGTTTACATTTAAAATAGAAGCCGCCGACTCGCGCCGGATTAAGCAAATTCGAGTAATAATCGACGACCTTGAAAAACAAAAACAATGATAACTCGCTATTTAGTATCAATATACGTAATTATATTAGTTGCTGGATGCAGCAATAATTATACTCCAAAGCCTTATGGATACTACCGTATCGACTTTCCTGCCAAAGAATACAAACTTTTCGACAGTATTGCATTTCCATATTCGTTTGAATACCCAGTATATGGAAAAATAGTTAGCGACCCCGATAAAAACGCCGAGCCATACTGGGTAAACGTTGAGTTTGCAAAATATAACTGCAAAATACACCTTAGCTATAAACCCGTAACAAAAGATGCTTCTGGCTTTATAGAAGATGCTCATACACTGGCATATAAACACGCTGTTAAGGCCGATGCAATAGACGAAAAGCTTGTTATGGACGATAACCGTAAGGTTTACGGCTTAATATACGATATTCAAGGCAATGCCGCTTCGTCGTTTCAGTTTTATGCAACCGATAGTACAAAAAATTTTATACGTGGGTCGCTTTATTTTGCAGCTCAACCCAATAAAGACTCGCTTGCAACAGCAATAAAGTTTTTTCAAAAAGATGTGCTGCATTTAATTGAAACCTTGAAATGGAAAAGTGGAAAATAGAACCAAGTACCAAATACCAAGTACCAAGTACCAAGTACCAAGTACCAAGGCGTTGTAATGTAATAAGTCGTACATTTACATGAACGGAAAAATTCTCTACATTGGCGATCCTTAAAAGTATGCTGTCATTCCGACGTAGGTCGGAATCCATAAAAATAAAAAATAATTAGGGATTGCCTTTGGCGAGCTCGTAAACTCGGTTCCAACCTGCGTCAAAATGACAGCAAATCGTATGACTTATTTTATTACAAAGCCTAAGAACCAAGAACTAATTACTAAGTACTTGGTACTTGGTACTAATTACTAATTACTAATTTTATGGCAATTGTAGTTAACGAATTGATTGATAGCGATTGCTTGATGGGCATCTGGGAAATTGAAGAAGATTTCGATACATTATTTTCGCGCGTTAATCTCGACGACGACGATAAAAATACGCTTTTGGGATTTAAAAACCCCGAACGACAGCTAGAGTGGCTTAGTGTTCGGGTACTTTTAAACGAGCTAACCCAACAGGAGTCGAAAATTGTTTACAACGAGGAACGCAAACCCTTTCTAGCCGATAACTCTCACAATATAAGTATTTCGCATTCTAAAAAACTAACCTCGGTATTGCTAAGTAAAACCAAACGGGTTGGTATCGATTTGGAGTATATGTCGCACCGAATCAATAATATAGCTCATAAATTTATTAATTCGAACGAGTATATAACTTCAAACATAGCATTCGTAAAATTGCACATGTATGTGCATTGGTGCGCAAAGGAAGCGCTTTACAAAATATGCGATAAGAAAAATATCAATTTTAAAGATAACCTAACAATTAAACCTTTCGAGGTTGAACACGAAGGCTATATTACTGGAACTCATCACGATAATTTAATAAATGAAGAGTTTAAGCTAAAATATATGCTTCGCGACAATTATGTGATAGTATTATGTTGCAAATAATACTCGAGGACAATCGTAGCAAAATAATACACGGTTATTAGACAAAAACAGTGAAAATGAAATTGTAAACATTGTAAGAAATTGATAAACAAATAAATAAGATATATAGGTAATATGGTAGGTTTAGCGCATTGTTGTTTCTACTAAGGTTTTAAAGACCTTGTTTTAAACAGTTTAACCTTAATAGAAATATGTAAATTTCATTTTGTACACCTTATAACCTAATAAACTGATATGATAAAAGTTATTACAACTACTTTCCTTTTAGGACTTAGCCTGATTTGTAATGCACAGGTTACAGCAACATAAGCAAATCCAGCAGAAACTAAACGAGGATTTGGATTCGGACTGGATGTTTCATTTTGTGAAGAGCCAAAAATTGATAATTATATTTCTCCCCCATTTACAATTGATAGACCATTACATTTTGATTAATTACCTAATTTGTTCTATAATTTTTACAATGGTTCTGCTCTTGGATTATTGGTTGGCTTTTATAAACTGAAATAAAAAACGCATGCTTACACATAAGTTCTAAAACATTAGAGTATTTAAGGCTATTCAAAGCTTCAGGTACACAGTAAGTTATGTATAACAAACAGGAAACTTGCCAGCAATTCCCAATGATTTTATACTTCTAACCATTGCAAATAACTATTCAATGCTTTACGATATTATTAAAATAAAACAAAATAAAGAAAAGCAGGTAGTTTTGCTTATCGACCCAGACAAGCACAACGAATTATCGCTCGTAACCATTCTCCAACAAGCTGTTTTAGGCAATATAAGTTTTATCCTTATCGGTGGAAGTATTACTTCAAAATCGATAAACGAATGCATTTCGCTCATAAAAAAACGTTGCTCCATTCCTGTATTTCTCTTTCCAGGATCGTTAATGCAGCTTTGCGACCAAGCCGATGGAATATTGTTACTCTCTTTATTATCAGGCAGAAACGCCGATTTCCTTATCGGCAACCATGTGCATGCTGCTCCATTTATTAAAAGAAGTGGAATGGAAGTTATTCCAACTGGCTATATACTAATCGATTGCGGAAAACGTACTTCGGTTGAGTACATAAGCAACACATTTCCAATTCCTTCCAATAAACCCGATATAGCAGTGGCTACTGCAATGGCAGGCGAAATGCTTGGTCAAAAAATTATTTATCTCGAAGGTGGAAGCGGTGCCATCACCAATATTAACACATCGCTAATTGCCGAAGTTAAAGCCAACATTACCATTCCGCTAATTGTTGGAGGTGGAATACGTACTTATAATCAGGCCAAAGACGTGTTTAATGCTGGTGCCGATATTATTGTTATTGGTACTGCCGCCGAAATTAATCCAGCTTCAATTATCGACATTGCTGCTACGGCAAGATAATTCTATTAGTACGCCTAATAACAATAGTTCGGTAAATATTTCACAAATCAATCATGTTTAAGATTTTTGAAATACATAGTAATATTTCTTTATTTCTATGTTTTTCAGCCTATTACTAACAGCCTTAGTTCCCTAAGCCGCCGATAAATAAAAACTAATACACACTTAACTCCAGGCCGATACTGGTTTTAGGGGGTTGCGCAAAACCAAACGAAGGCTTTAACCAATTACTTAAACGCTGGCGCAAAACAAATGCAAAATGATTATAACCAACCCTTAACACAACGCCGTAGGTAAATGGCTCAATATATTTCAATCCCCTCACGGCTAGCATTTGTGTGTTTCCGAAAAAATTTATATTAGTGCTTTCATCATACATTTTATGCTTCGAACAAACTGCTAATGAGCCGAATGCTCCAAAATCGACAAATAAACCCATTTGATTGTATTCCTTTTTAATTATAACCCTGTTATAAAAATCGGCAGAAAAATTATTTGTCAATACACGCTCATATTTATGGAGTGTTGTAGTGGGAAATGTTTTACCAACCAATTGATTAATAGTATAACTATCATTTAAAAACAGCGCTCCTCCTACAAGCGAATAAATATCGGTAACGCGGCAAACGCGCCTATAGCCAACCGAAAAGTTCCGACTTTTAAAAGTCTCAATATTCAAATTTGAAGTCGATTTATAAGTGTAAACAGTATAATTACCAAACAAATAACCATAATGTTTACGATTTACTCCAGTCTTTTTCGAAATAGCACTTTGCCTGGTATCTTTCTCAAGCATAACTTCTTGAGATTTAACACTATTAATGCAGCAAATAAGAAATACCGCTAAAATAACTCCGAATTGTTTTTTATCGCACATACTGTTTAATGCATTTTTTGTAATAAAACTGAGCCTTATCGCCTATTTCCAAGCTACTTATAGGTAACTGTAAAACTTCGGGCTTACTAATTTTTATCACGGCGTAATGCTTCAAAAAACCTTTGGCATCCGCTATATTATAATATAAATAGTTTGTAGTATTTGCAATTTGAGCATATAAGTTACTCACAGTTATATGTATAGAATCGTTAACTAACGAAACATCAAACGACGAAGGAATTTCAGGTATTTTATCAGTAAAAAAATACGAAGCTTGCGGAATTCCATACCCATGCGCGTAATCGAAATACGGGTACAGGTGTCCCGATTTTTCAATCAAATCGAATATCTCCATATTGTTACGCGTTTTATGCATTTGCCAAACGCAGGCTGCAAACCCCGAAATAAGTGGCGTAGAAAATGATGTTCCGTACGATTTTACTACATCGTTACCATCGGTAGTAATTACAATGCCGCTACCACAAACATTAGGTTTACGGCGCTTATCGAAAGTTGGGCCAAACGACGAAAAACTAATATGAAATCCGGTAAACGGATTTACCCCACCAACCGACAGAACGCTATCAACATCAGCTGGAGTGCCCATTATCTCCCACAAACCATTACCTTCGTTACCCATCGAATTAACTACCAATATACCCTTTGAAGCAGCTATTCGCGCAGCTTTTGCAACAATGCTGGTTTTTCCATCCATACTTTCTATGGGGTAAAGCTTGTTGGTATATCCAATAGAGCTACTTATAATATCGGCGCCGTTTTTATCGGCCCATTCCATGGCTTCAAGCCAATATTGCTCTTCAATATGTCGCTCTGATCTAATTTCGGTGCGTGCTAGCAAGTATTCCGCACCTGTGGCTAGCCCTAGCGGCTTGTTTTTATAAATACCTGCCAGGCACGACATTACCTTCGTGCCGTGAGTCAAATATCCAAACACAAAATCGCTATTCTTTACAAAATCGTAAGTTTTTATAATACGCCCATTATCAAACAGATGCTTAAATATTGGACTTTCATCCATACCCGAAAATCCACCATCGAAAACAGCTATACGAATGCCATCGCCGTTAATACCATGGTTTGCAAACTCCTGCCCCTGCATCATCGAAAGTTGCTTTTCCAACAAAAACTGTTCATCGCTATCCAACGAATCGCGAAAATTATATGATGCAGCTTCTACAGCATACGATCCAACAGTTTCAATACGTTTTACAAATGAATAGCGCTTTATAATATCAAGTTGATTATTAGTAGCTTCAACAACAACAGCATTCAACCAACTGCTTTGAAAGCCAATTGAAATAGCATTCGAGCGTAAAATAGATATATATGCTTTATTTACAGGGATATCGGAAAAGCTATATATTGCTATCTGCTTCTCAATCCTTCGCTTAATAGTTTTCGAATCGAAGTAGTCTAAGGGGTTGTAACCAACAGTATCTTTGTCAGTTAAATAAACCCAATACTTATTCTGGGCTTGAGATTCGAACCCTAACAACAGAAATAATACAAAAACAATAACTATCTTTATTCGAATTTCAAGCTTAATCACTTATAATAATTTAGATAAGTACTTCACTATTAAACATTAACACCAACCTATAATATAAAGGTTTTGCGAAGATGAAAAAAGAAACAAGGTGGTGAAAAAAACTTGTTATATTTGGGTTGTAATAAAAAATCAAAGTTATTTAGATAATGGAATTAACTGCCGATAAACTGCAGTAATTGGTTATAATCAAATAAAGAATGAAAAGCAGCATTTCGATTGTTATTCCCAATTTTAATGGCAAGTTGCTATTAGAAGCCAATATACCATTGGTATATAACGCATTAACCTCATCGGGAGTACTCGATTTCGAAATAATTATCCCCGACGATGCATCAACCGACGATTCAACTGATTTTATTAAAACAAATTATCCTGATATTATACTCATTGAAAACACTGTAAATAGGGGTTTTGCAGGCAATATGAATACTGGCATTTTCAAATCGTTGAAAGATTTGGTGTTCGTTCTGAATTCCGATGTGGTATTAAACGATCAATATTTCAAGCACTTACTACCTTATTTTAACTACCCCGACACTTTTGGCGTAATGAGCCGAATAATAGCTATCGATTCAAGCAAAATACAGGATGGCGCTAAATACCCTAACTATTCGTACGGAAATATTGCATCGTGCACAAACTACATAAGCGAAAACTCGCAATCGCTTTACAGTCTGTTTCTTAGCGGCGCAAATGCCCTTGTAGACAGAGAAAAGCTAATAGAATTAGGGGGGTTTAGCGAAATTTTTAATCCTTTTTATTCGGAGGATGTTGATTTAGGATTGCGAGCGTGGAGATTAGGCTACAAATGTTATTACGAACACAATGCAATATGCAAACACCCCAATTCCGAAACAATTAAAAAACTACCAAGTAATAAGGTAAAAATTGTAGCGAAACGCAATAAAATGATTCTGCATTTTATTCATCTTCAGAACTTTGAGTTAATATTTTTTCTATTTATACTAACAATAAAAACAATACTTCGAACTATAATACTCGAAATTAACTATTTAAAATCGTTCAGCGCTTTTATTTGTTCAATTAAAGAGGGTTTACTATGCAAGGCAAAATTTAGAGCTTTGCAAAAACAGAAAAACATATATTTATCTGTGAATGATGTAATTGGATTGATACACGAGAAAATTGGGCACTCGAAAATTGAAAGATTTTGAGGGTATTGTTTGTAGCATCTTACCTATCGCCCAAACCTATATTTTGAGCCTACTCCGAAAAGTACTTTTGAATAGAGGTGTCATTCCGACGTAGGTCGGAACGGCAAAGCCCTCAACGAAAGCAATCCATAAAACAAAAAAATAGGGATTGCCTTCGGCGAGCTCGTAAACTCGGTTCCGACCTGCATCGGAATGACAGCAAACTGGCTTTTCAGAGTTGATTAAATTTTAATACTTTCCGAAACTACATCCGAGCCATAGAAAATTGAAGCGTTGCCATTAAACATCTCAGCCTTATCGGTAGTATAAAACCGAACTGTCGATGTTTTACTGCACTTTTCATCTATTTCGGTATGTCGGCCTAAATAATCCTTCAAACTAGCAGCAACAATAGCTCCCTGCGAAATAATATTAATGGCAGGTGGCAGAAAAAAGCGGATCTTTTCAATAAGTAAGGGGTAATGAGTGCATCCCAAAATAACTGTGTCGATATCAGCATTTTGCGAAAGCAGTTCGTCGGTATATTTCTGAACAAAGTAATTAGCTCCAGGCGAAAGATGTTCGTTGTTTTCAATTAACGGAACCCACATTGGGCAAGCTTGCTGATACACTTTTAGTTGAGGAAAAAACTTAGCAATTTCCAATTTATACGAATCGGAGTTAATTGTTCCCTGCGTACCCAAAACGCCAATTCGCCCAGTTGTAGAATAATTGCCTACCACCTCGGCCGTTGGGCGTATTACACCAAGCACTCTCCTGTTTGGGTCGATAAGTGGTAAATCATTTTGTTGAATGGTTCGTAGCGCTTTTGCCGATGCGGTATTGCAGGCTAGTATTACTAACTGGCAGCCCATCGAAAAAAGTTTATTTACGCTTTCGAGTGTAAACTGATATACGGCGCTGAAGGAACGTGTGCCATAGGGGTTGCGAGCATTATCTCCCAGATAAATATAATCGTATTCGGGCATAACACGCTTTATCTCCTTCAAAACGGTTAAACCGCCGTAACCCGAATCGAAAATACCTATGGGTGCAGTTGGCATGGCTTAAAATGTTTCACGCAACGATATCTAAGTTATTTGCCAATATCATAAAGAATAATATAAGGCTGCAGGCTTGAGGCTGTAGACTGTAGACTGTAGGAGCTTCATTGCAACCTGGAAAATCGGCTTTCTCCTAATGCCTACTGTCTACAGCCTACAGCCAAAAGCCTACAGCCTAAAAAGCTATCAATTACTTCTTAATTGCTAATTTTGCTTTTACCAACGATGTAATATCAATGCTTTCAGGTGAATTGTACAAAATACTCGATCCTGGAGCCATTTCGAAAACGTAGATAAAGCCATTTTCTTTTCCTACATCGCCAATAGCCTTTTTAACCTTCTCGGTGATAGGCTGCATCAATTCGGCTTGTTTCTTTTGAATTTCCTGCTGAGCATTTTCGCCGAATAGTTTCAAACGATCCTGATACGATTGAATTTCTTCCTGACGCGTTTTTTTAACTAAATCGGTTAAGGTTTTCTCCTCCTGAAGGAATTTCTGATATTTGGTATTTAACTCAACATTAATACCTTCGTAAGTATCCTGCAATTCCTTACCAAATTTTTGCATCTGTATTTCAGCGCTATCGCGCTCTGGCATAGCTTGCAAAATGTCTTGCGAGTTAACATGACCGAATTTAACCGATTTTTGAGCAAAACTTAACGATGGTAATGCTATAATCGAGGCAACAATAAGTACTTTAAAACAATTTTTCATATTTATAGTTATTTTTATTTTTTGCAAACCTACAAGTTTTTTTCTAAAAACCTAATCATTTTGTAATCTTCTTTCGCCTATCTACTCTTCAAATTCTTAATTCTTATATCCCATTTTTTGAAGCACCTCGTCGCTCTTATCGTTTTTAGGGTTCGAGTACATTATGCTAGGGTTCGAGGCAGTGTCGAAAATAACCGCAAAACCCTGTTCTACCGACAATTCCTTAATGGCAGTACCTACCTGATCTTGAATAGGTTTTACCAATTCCTGACGCTTTTTAAACAGTAAACCTTCGCGACCGAAGTATTTCTTTTGCAAGTCTTTAACTTCCTGTTCTTTCTTAACAATTTCTTCCTCGCGTTTGGTTTTCATTTCGTCGGTAAGTAGTACCTTTTCGCTTTGGAAAGCCTTGTACATCTTATCGATATCGGCATATTTGGCTTCCACTTCTTTCTGCCATTCGGCCGATAATTTATCGAGCTGTTCCTGTGCCGATTTGTACGAAGGAATATTGCTTAATATATACTCCGAATCGACAAATCCAAATTTCTGAGCAAACGAAAAAGTAAATGATAATGACGCAATTACAACTAATAAGAGTATTTTTTTCATGGTTTTATTTGTAAAGTTTATATTGTGTAACCTATTTGTATATATAGAGCCAAGAATTAAGAATTAAGAGCCAAGAGCCAAGAATCAAGACATGATAAACTGTAAATGTGTTAGTTAAAAATCAATATGTCTGTTTAGTAAATTCGTTGTATATTATTAATGTACAAAAGTTGTACCAACTTTTAAGCATTACTTCTTCTATTAAAATTGTTGCCCCATTGTAAAGTGAAACTGCCCTTTGTTGGCGCTTGGCTGATTCGGAATAGCATCGAAACCATAACCCCAATCGACACCAAGCATACCAAACATTGGAAGAAAAGCCCGTAAGCCCACTCCAGCGGAACGCTTAAGCGAAAAAGGGTTAAAGTCCTTTGTTTCGTACCACGAATTACCTCCTTCGAGAAATACCAATCCGTATATGGTTGCTGAAGGCTGAAGTGTTATAGGATAGCGCAATTCGGCAGTAACTTTACTGTAACAATTTGCTATCGAAATTCCGTATTGATTTGCAGTATATTTCCTTTGTTTTTCGGTTGAAGGTATAAATGGAGTAACCGACCCATCGGTATAACCACGCAAACCCACTATTTCGGTTCCCATCATGCTATTCCACGACATTCCACTACCGCCAAGAACAAAACCTTCAAATGGCGAATAGCCAAGGTTCTTACTAAAATTACCCATATATCCAATTTGGGTATTAAGGCTAACAACAAAATTTTTAAATAATTCGTTAACCCACCATCCTTTATAGCTCCACTTATGATATTCAATAAATCGATATTTTCTCGATGTTTCTTCGGTATATATGTCTTTATTAGCATTTTCGCCAGTATATAAGGCTTTCTCATCGTTATTGAGCAGCCAAAAATCCTTTTTTTGGAATGCTGAAAAGGGAGGCGTTATTTGCAAACCAATGCTAAACATCGATCCACGACGAGGGTATATTTGTTGGTCGATTGAACTTCTATTAAAGGTTGTTTTTAACGAAATAGTGTTGGAATTTCCGGTAGAAAAAGGAAACTGACCATAATTAAAATCGCGTAGATAATAATTTTGGTAACCAACTTCGTTTTGTAACCCAAAATAATCGTCGGGCCATTTCAAACGACGACCTAACCCTAAAGAAAACCCTGTCAACTTCATTTTACCACCGTAGCTTCCTCCAGCCTGAGGTGTAGTATTATATAACGTTTCGAGTTGCTTAGTATAATCATAAACCTGATGAAATACCGAAAAACTAAACGAATTTGGTTTTTTTCCTCCAAACCATGGTTCGGTAAAACTCAAATTTATCGATCTCATCCACGAGCCATTCGACTGAACGCCAAGCGAAAGACTTTGCCCATCGCCAGTAGGTACTGGTCGCCACGCTTTTGGCTCTAAAATACGGCGAGCCGAAAAATTACTAAATTTCAACCTAACAGTTCCTATTATAGATTTATAACCATAACCGCCCGATAGTTCTAATTGATCGTTGGCTTTTTCTGATAATTTGTACTCAATATCCACCGTTCCGTCGGACTGATTTGGGGTAGGCACTGGCTCAATTTTTTCGGCATCGAAATGCCCTAACTGTGCTAGAAAGCGTACACTTTTAACAATATCCGATTTCGAGAACAAATCGCCAGGTCGGGTAAATAATTCGCGACGCACCACGTGCTCGTTAGTTTTGGTATTGCCCGATATAATAACCTTATTAATAGTGGCTTGTCGACCTTCGGCAATAATAAAATCGATATCGATGGAGTCGTTATCAATTTTTGCTTCTATTGGCGTAATCGACGAAAAAAGGTAACCGTAATCTAAATATAACGAGTGTACGGCATCTTCGTCGGTTTCCAAACGCTTTTCGAGAGCTAATTGGTCATAAACATCGCCCTTATTCATTTTCAACACCTTATCTAAAATATCGGAAGGGTATTTTGTGTTGCCAATCCATGTTATTTTACGAAAGTGGTATTGGTTACCTTCGTTAATATTAATGTAAAGGGCTATTTTGTTGTCGGGCAGAACAGCAAACGAATCGCCAAGTATTTTAAAGTCGCGATAACCATTTTTTGCGTAAAAATCTTCAACCTTTTTCTTGTCCTCCTTAAATTTCGTTTCAATGAATTTTGCAGGCGAAAACGGGTTGTAATCAATTTGCTTTGTCTTTTTCATTAGCCTACGTAATCGTTTATTGGTAAACTTAACATTACCAGTAAATTGCACGCTCTTTATTTTAACTTTGCCATTTTTATGAATATTGGCAGTTAAGTAAACCAAATTTTTTCGGATTGTATCGGGTTTCTGAATAAGATCGACTTGTGTGTTTAAATAGCCTTTTTCCTTATAAAACTTTTTAATGATGCTTTCAATTGTATTTAACACATTATCAGTAACCTGACTTCCTGGCTTAAGCTTAATTTTTTCGATAAGGTCGTCGTTATCCGACTTACCAATGCCTTTAATCTCGAAGCGGGTTAAGCGAGGACGTTCTTTCAAATGTAGTTCGAGCCAAATGCTATCTCCTTCAATCTTAGAAGCCAGTACTTTAACGTCGGCAAAAAGTCCTTGACTCCAAAACTTTTCCACTATTTTGGTAATGTCGTCGCCGGGTACAGTAATTTTGCGCCCAACAACCAGCCCCGTCATAGAAACAAGCACTTTTGTATCAAGAAACTGAACGCCTACAATTTTTATGTCCTTCACGGTGTATTCCTTTGGCTCGGAATAATCGATTACAGCATTTTGAGAAAAGTTATTGTTTTGACTATAAGCAGATAAGGATAAAACGAGGTAAACTATTGCCGTTAAGAGTTTTTTTAACATCTGAAAAATTAAAATTTAGTTTTTATTTATTACTTGTTCGCTGGTTTTCCCAAACCTACGTTCGCGTTTTTGAAAATCGATAATTGCCTTGTACAAGTCGTCGCGTCTAAAATCGGGCCAAAGTGTATTTGTAAAATGGAGCTCGGCATAGGCTATTTGCCAAAGCAGAAAGTTGCTTATGCGATATTCGCCACTTGTACGTATAAGTAATTCCGGATCGGGCATGTTTGCCGTAGTAAGATGCTTGCTTACAGTGTCGTACGTAATATCGCCCGAATGTAACTTACCGTCTTCAATTTCCTTTGCTATTTGCGATATTGCTTCGAGAATTTCCCAGCGCGAACTATAGCTCAAAGCCAGTGTTAGTGTGGTTCCAGTATTGGTAGAAGTGTTAGCGATAGATGCTTTTAATTGTTTTTCCACATCGGGTGGAAGGTTTGATAGATTGCCAATAGCGTTAAGTTGCACATTGTTTTTCATTAAGGTCGATGTCTCTTTATGAATTGTACTCACTAGCAATGTCATAAGCGCATCAACTTCCATTTTGGGGCGGCTCCAATTTTCGGTTGAAAAGGCATATAGCGTCAGGTACTTAATACCAAGCTCTGCGGCAGCTTCTACGGTATCGCGCACTGCAGCAACGCCATTTTTATGACCGAATATTCGTTGATTACCACGTTGTTTTGCCCACCGTCCGTTCCCGTCCATTATAATAGCTATGTGCAGTGGAAGGTTGTCGGCTTTTATTTCGTCCTTATACGACATAAAACATAAACTTTTTACTGATAAACAGGGCAATCGCCTGTCCTGTCAAAAATGCGGAAAGTTATAAAAAATCCGGCAAAAGAATACCAATCCTTATTATTTATTAACGATTGTACGCCTGGGTTTTCAACTCCATCAATTGCGTCTGCGTCGCGAAATGTTTTGCGAAGACTCCACTCAAGTCCCATAGTTATTTTCTTATTAGGATTGTACTTTATGCCAGTTCCGAAAGGAACGGAAAAATGGTGGCCTGTATTGTATGTTGACAAAAGAATTATTTCGTAACCAATGCCTACAAAGGTATATGGGCTTAAATTTACTTGAAATGGCTTAAATGTTGCCGGAAAGAAGTTGAATTCGAAAGCTACGCTAGCATCGACCATTGAAGCAGAAAACTTAGCTGCTTTGGATTGCAAATATAAATTACTAAAATCCATTGCATTAGCCTTTACGCTTCCATAAATTACGCTTGCGCGAAACGCCTGCCGTGGGTTTATTGTAAGCCTATATAACCCGCCAACAGCTAGCGAAGGCTTATAAAACTGCCGCGCTGGGTTTATATCGCCCATATAATACGATGTTCCGACAAAAAAACCCAAATTGGATTTTACTTGTGCGAAAGAAGGTATTGAAACGAAAAGAAAAATGAAAACTGAAAATCGATGAATATATATACTCATTAAAATTATTTCTATATACTTAATTATAAGCGCTATAGTTGCTTAAACCCTAATCTTCGTAAAAATGCAGGTACTCCCTTCCTATCGGTTTTTAGCTTGTAAATGGCATGAATTACACCAAAGTAATATGTGTCATTTGATTGAGAGTAAGCAGGTGCGTTAAATCCATCAAGAAAATCGGAAAAAGAAAAACGCCGACCAAATTCGATACCTATCGACCAATATTTATCGACACTATACTTAAAACCAACCCCTACAGGTATAACAACCGAAAAATGACTATAACCGCTGGTTATCTCATTTGGGTACTGTTGCTTAGCGGCTTCTATTTCTATATCTGTCCCTATTGGTGTTCCTTGTATATACTTTGGATAAAATAATACGCCACCTAAACCTGCAAACACATATAACCCCTTGTTGGTAAAGTTATTTAACATTCCCGAGCGGTTATATAAATTGCTTGGGCGGTTTCGGCGATCCTCTGCTATAAAATAATACTCATATTGAACCGAAGGTTCAAAAATAGTTGTTGTATAACTATGATTGCGTATTGCATTTTTAGAACCAACGTCAGATCCAGTGCCGAATCCTAAAATTAAATTAAGCTTAATTGATTGATTGTTTTTTAGTTTAAAACGCGTTCCACCATAAAACGATGGTCGAGTTTCCTTAATTCGAATATCTTTTATACCCCACCAATTATTTTTATCTATCGAACCACCAATATCGCTATACACATTGGTTGTACCAATGCCAAAATGAAGTTCGTAGCGAGTAAGCTTCCATTTTTGGGAATATGCCGACGACATTAAACAAAAAGCTAGCAATAACATCAGAATAACATGCTTATTCATTAGAATACACAATTTAATAATACGTGGTATGCACCATGCATGTTGGTGTTTATCATGCGTTTTGGTGAAATGAAAACAACATGTTCGGTTCATAGCTTAAACAAATTTGTTTACAAAAGTACAAAAATTAAATACTTGTTAGCCTGTCGGTTTTGATAAAAACACGATTTGTGTTAAAATTACATAAAAAAAATTAATTTTCAATTTCTTTTATCAACACCCCACATTAATTTATTTCGTAATGTAGTATAAAAATCAATTTGTGGTAGTTTAATCATTCGAACTGGAAAACTGCTTCGGGATATAGTAATTTGGGTGTTCAAATCGCTAATAACGGAGCGGGAATCTAAAGTTACCAAAAATGAATTCGACCTGCCTTCCACCTCGAATGTAAGGCGGGAACTGTCGGGAATTATTAGCGGACGAACATTTAAATTGTGTGGTGCTATTGGTGTAATAATAAAAGTGTGCGATTGGGGCGTTACAATTGGCCCGCCTACACTCAACGAGTAAGCTGTTGACCCTGTGGGTGTTGAAATAATTAATCCATCGGTCCAATACGAATTAAGAAATACGCCATCGATAAAAACTTTTATGGTGATAAGTGACGACCCAATTTTTTGTATAGTGCACTCATTCAGCGCATAAGGGAAATCGGGAAAAAGTGGCTCGGTTGAAGTTAATTTAAGTATGCAACGGTTGTCGAGGGTGTAATTTTTCGTTAGCAGTTCGTCTAACGACTTATCGACCTCGCTACCAGCAATATTGGCCAGAAAACCTAAACGACCCGAGTTGATACCAACAATTGGTATTTCCGCATCGCGTATGTAAGTAATTGCCTCTAAGAATGTTCCGTCGCCACCAATACAAATTAAAAAATCGATATTTGCAGGTATGTTTTCGTAACTATCGTAAAAACCCTGAAATTGATAATTTATATTCTTTTGATTTACAAGATATTCGAAAAAACTACGATGTACATATAATTCCACGCCCTTTTCAATTAGCTTCGATATAAGGCTACGCACAATTTCATTAAAATTATCGTTATACTGCTTGCCAAAAATTGCTATTTTCATTGCTAATATGTTGTCGGATATTATTTTGCATTTTTTTTATACTTAGAAATACATAGAAATACATGGATACTTAGAAATAATTAGAAATACATTGAAATACATTGAAATACATTGAAATGTTTCTATGTTTTTCTATGTTTTTCAAACATTAAAAGTTACAGAATTAGAAAAGATATCGAACTATAGAAATACATCTTTAAAGTTAAGTTTTTTAAATATTCAAAAAGTGCATAAAGTGTTCAAAACGATTTGAGTATATGCTATCCATTTCCTGATCTTCCATAAACGAGGCTTTTATTGTATAATCGAACCTAACAAACGTTTGAATGATAGATGAAAGGTCGATTCGGTTAATTTTAAGTGTTAATTCGAGCTTTAGTGAGTCGGGCGGCGAAGTTATGTACATACTCAAAATTTTAGCATCGTTACCTTCAACTATCTGAGCTATTTGCGTTAACGAATAATCGTTGGCATTAAGGTCGAGAAGGATAATTCCGCCAGGGTTATTTATGGCGTGAAGGTCGCCCATATATTGCATTAATCGTTGTGAGGTAATTACGCCCAAATAATTTTTGGTTTGGTCGATTACTGGAATAACAGATAACTGTAGTTTTGATACTAATTCAATAGCTTCGTAAATATGCTGATTTTCTTCTACATACGGACTAAAAAGCGATAAATCGTGATTTCCGATAGGTTCGTCGGGCGAATTCATATTGTAAATATCGGTATCGGAAATTAAGCCCAAAAACTCGGTATTGTTAACTATTGGTAGATGCGATATGCGGAAAATATCCATCCAATACAGAGCTTTAACACCCGTATCGGAGGTTTTTAAGGCAGGTATTACATCCGAAATCAATTCTTTTGCGAGCATGGTTTAAATATCTGATAATTTACTGTTAGCTTTGCACTTTAAAATTAACACAATTTTAGGTAATATATTGTTAACAATTCATAAAAATGATTCGCCTAAGCGTAAACATTAATAAAATTGCCACCATTAGGAACTCCCGCGGAGGAAATATGCCCAATGTTCTGGACGCAGCATTGAACTGCGAAAGGTTTGGCGCACAAGGTATTACAGTACATCCAAGGCCCGATGAACGGCACATACGTTACAGCGACGTACACGAAATACGACCAAAAATAACTACCGAATTTAATATTGAAGGTAACCCAAATAAGTTATTTATCGACTTAGTTTTGGCTGTTAAACCCGAACAAGTTACTTTGGTACCCGACGCTCATAATGCGATAACGTCTAACCATGGTTGGAATACTATAAATAACGTTTTGTTTCTTAGCGAGATGGTTAAGGAATTTCAACTAAATGGCATTAGAACATCTATTTTTGTTGATGCTGATTTACAAATGGTTGAATACGCCGCCAAAACAGGAACCAATAGAATTGAGCTTTATACCGAACCTTTTGCTACCAATTTTCCGATACACAAAGAAAAAGCCGTTGAAGCGTTCGTTAAAGCAGCTACTTTAGGCAAATCGATGGGTTTAGATATAAATGCAGGACACGATTTGAATCTTCAAAATTTGAAATATTTTGCCCAACAAATACCGTTTCTCGCGGAAGTTTCAATTGGGCATGCGCTTATATCCGATGCGCTATACATGGGCTTGGAGAAAACTATCAACTTGTATTTGGAGCAATTGAAGCCGTAGATTTTGGTTACAAGAAATAAATAGAAATAAAAATAAAATACATAGAAATAGAAATACATAGAAATACATAGAAATAGAAATATTACTTTATTTCTATGTATTTCATCATATTACAAATTGAAAACTAACTAGCTATTGATGATAAAATAGCCAAGTAATAATTCCACCGTACCCCCCAATGCAACTTTTTTTTCAGAAAATAGGTGAAGGACCTGTACTCATTATTCTGCATGGGTTGTATGGTTGCTCCGATAATTGGATAAGCATAGCTCGCAAACTAAGCGGCACTTTTACGATTTATATGGTTGATCAGCGAAACCATGGGCGATCGCCGCACCACGCCGAGCATACGTATAACGCTATGGCTGAGGACTTAAACGAACTGTTTATTACCGAAAATATTACTAAAGCAAGTATTATCGGTCATTCGATGGGTGGAAAAACGGCAATGCTTTTTGCTGCCTTGTTTCCTGCAAAAGTAGAAAAACTAATTGTTGTTGACATTGGTCCAGGAGGTTATGCAAATATCGACAATCATTCGCTACAAATATTGGCTCACTTAAATATAGCGCAATCGATGTTAAGTATTAATTTTGAGGCATTTACAAGCCGGGTGCAAATTGACAAGGAGTTAGCTAAAACCGTTACCGACGTTAACATTCGTCAATTTCTGATGAAAAACGTACACCGCAACCACGACAATTCGTTTTGCTGGAAGCTGAATATCGATGCAATAAGTAAATCGATGCCTGCCATTATGGGGTCGATTTCGCTGAAAGATATTGTAAATGAAAGTGTTACAGAAACATATCCATCATTATTTATAAAAGGCGAAAAATCGGATTACATTAACAGCGACCAGAAATTATTGATTAACAAATACTTTCCACGAGCAAAAATTGAAACTATCAATGGTGCAGGGCATTGGGTACATGCCGAACAGCCCGAAGAATTTATTGAAACTGTATATTCTTTTTTAACAGGTTTTTATAATTAAAGAGTTCGCAAACCATTCATATTCGTATATTTTATAAAATATGCGAATTAAGAGTTGAAAACATACTGGCTGTTATGGCTGTAAACAGTTTATTTACAATTATTTAATAATAAACATATCCTTTTGGTAGGCGCAAGAATAACGGATGTTCTTTACATATCAGCTAGAAAATTTGTTTTTGAGACTAAACTTTTGTATGTATAGATTTGTTTTTATATTTGAAGAATAAAATGTAAGATAGTGTTAGACAAAGAATTTCAATATTATTTAGCCAATAAAGACGAGTTAATAAAAAAATATCTCGGCAAATATCTTATTGTCAAGGATGAAGCTGTTGTTGGCGTTTATGATACTGAGTTAGACGCGTATACAATTTGATCGGTATGGACATCATTGGTATTGGTGATTTTGCTGTTACAAATTCGAATAATCAAACGGTTATGTCATTTCGTATACCATCTATTTAAAAGATTGATTTTACAAATCCTGCAATCCATAGTCATCCTGAACTGCAATTGACTCGTGAAGAAAGACGAGTTATCGAAAGATTTAGGGCTAAACACAATCGTAAATAATTCCAGCGCCTAACACCATATTTAAAAAATTGGGGTTTAGATTAATTTTCAACCCATAATTCGCATTACTAATTTCAATCTCTTACAATTCGAATATTAGGATGATTGCGCAGGTAACTTTTAATTATTTGTTGCACCTCGCGGTTATCGGGGTACGTTTTTATAAAGTCGCCTAAGTAATCGGTGTTCGTAATTGGCTCACTAGTACTTACATAGCCATAGCCTAAATATTTGCCGTTTTTAACGCGTACAATCGATGCTTCATCAGCATTACGTCCCCTATCAATAATCCAAAAATTTTCCGTATTATATTTAAATAAATCGACAACTTGCTGTGCTCTAATATTGTACGAATCGGAATTTTCCTTACCTAGGCAAGCACCGTTACATTCGTTAATCTGATAATGAAAGCAGCCATCCGAACTGGTATATAAGCCACATAATTTCTGGCATAGCTTATACTTTTCGACAAGTAATGTTAAGTAGTTTTTGGCTTCGTCGAAATTATTAAACGAAACAATAGGCAGATCGCTGTTGGTAGTGTTTGCACCTACCTGAAAACGCATATATCCGTTTCCGTCGAAATAAGTATAAATACCAAAATGATGCATTGTTCGACGTTGGGCTCTATTGTAAAGCGGTGTATGCTTTTTTATTTCGTATGATTCCTTCAGAAGCGCAATAAGCTCACTTCCTGTTACTTCGAAACCAATATCGGTAACTTGGGTTTTCATTTCCAACGCCTTTTTTGTTGATGTGTTGTTGAAATGAGAAATTACGCGGTCGCGAATATCGTTGCTTTTGCCTATATAAATAATATCGCACTTTTCGTTAATAAACTGATATACACCAGTATCGTGTGGTAGTTTATTTATAATAGACGTATCGAAATTGCTGTTTAAGTTTTTTTTCTCTAATGCCGTTGACGATTCTTTAAGATTACCGCCATTGATGGTGTTGAGCATCTCGAATAGTTTAACAGTTGCCAAAGCATCGGAAGCAGCGCGATGCCTATCGTTCATAACAATGCCTAAACTATCGCAAAGGTTACCCAAACTATATGAGTTTTTTCCGGGAATAAGCTTTCGACTTGTTTTTACTGTGCAAATTGTATCGCGCTGAAAATCATATCCTAGCCTCGAGAATTCTTCGCGAACAAAAAGATAGTCGAAATTTGCGTTATGGGCAACAAAAATGCATTTTTCGGTTATCTGAACAATATGCTTTGCAACTTCGAAAAAACGAGGTGCGTTGGCAACCATTTCGTTAGTTATACCAGTGAGGTTGGTAATAAAATATGGAATATTTCGCTCGGGATTTATTAAAGTAACAAACTCATTCACAACCTTTCTGCCATCGTGGATGTATATAGCAATTTCGGTAATTTTCTCGTGTTTACAACTTCCGCCCGTTGTTTCAATGTCGATAATGGCATACATGAGTGCAAAATTATTGAAAATTTTCAATAGCTTTTCGTAAAAGCAAGTTTAACTCCCAACAATATTAATAGTCCACCAAACGATTTATTTATAACACTTTCGAAGCGCAAAAAAGCTAATTGAATTTTTTGCTGAGTAAAAAACAATGCTACTAAAGTAAACCAAACAATTGCTGTAGAAACAATTATGAGTGAAATTATAAGCACCACATACAAAGGCGTTTCGCCATTTATCATTAGCGAGTATATGCCTAAAAAAAACAGCGCAGCCTTCGGATTTAAAACATTAGTAAGAAACCCAATTTTAATAGCTTGAAAACTAGTAATATCGACAGCTTTCTTTTCGTTGCTAATGTGGATAATAGATTTTTTAGCGATAATTGAACCTACACCCATATATATAAGGTAAGCAGCGCCAGCATATTTAATTACCGTAAATACTGCTGCCGACGTTGCAATAATATATCCTATTCCGGCTGCACAGTATGCTAAATGTATGCAAAGTCCTAAACCAATGCCAATTGCAGTAAATATTCCGGTTTTACGCGAGTAGTTTAGCGAATTTTTTACCGACATAACAAAATCGGGACCAGGGCTTAACACAGCTAGTAAATTAAGTAACGAAACAGTTCCTATAAGTGTAATATTATCCATAATTATAATAAGATAAGTACGTTATAACAGTGATTATTCTTCAAAAACACTTTGTAAAACCGTATGAGATTTTACAACACCTAATCCATCGAGGTGAAACCTGTAAAACTCAATTAACAAGCTTAATAAGTCGTTCCGGGTTTGGTGGTTCATCGATAACGATGCTATGCCTTCGAACGATGACGCTAACAAACGATGCATCCAAGCACTTGTTAATCTGTCGTTTTCCGACTTGTTGGAGTTAAGATACGGAATAAATCTTCCGTTTAGCGAATCGAAAAGGCAATTAGTATCAGAATAGTTGTTTATTGGGTAAAAGCCCAGAAATCGCGATAGGTTTATTAAAAAAACAAGGTGAAAATTTGCCGACCCTTCGGTATTCATATCCAAAAATTGAATTGCATGATATAGATATTCAAATAATTGACTATTAGCCTCTTCCTCGCGAAGCGTTTTGTAAAGAATTTCCGAAAGAAATAACGCTATGGCACTTTTTGTTGTGTCGAAAGGCAAATACTGAAACGGATTATCGACCGCTATTTCCCTAATACGCTGCAACTCGCGCCTTGGCTGAAGGTATATTTCCAAATTGAGCAGCGTAAGTGGTTGAAAAAGTGATGGATGAAAACGCGACTTTCGTTTGTAAACCCCTTGAACCAAAAATGTTTTTCGCCCAAAAGTTGATGTATAAATAGTACTTATAAGACTGGTATCGCCGTATTTAATGTGGTTTAGAACAATTCCCTGAGTTTTATGAAGCATGGTTTAGATAGAAAAAAGATGCGAGTCGTAGGACACAAGACACAAGACTTACGACTTGCAACTTACGACTTGCTTACTTACAACTTACGACTCATAACCGCCTCAATAATTCCTTGCACATCGTATCCGCATTCGCGATAAAGCTGCGCTTGCAATCCGTGCTCTACAAAACTATCGGGAATGCCAAGTCGTTTTACGTGAACGTTATAGCCATTGTCCGACATAAATTCGAGAACTGCGCTACCAAACCCGCCAACTATAGTTCCGTCTTCAACAGTTATAATAGATTTGAACTTTTTGCCTATTTTATGAAGAAGTTCCTTGTCGATAGGTTTCAAAAAGCGCATATCGTAGTGTTCAACTTCAATTCTTTCCAACGAAAGTAATTTGCACGCCTCGGTTACAAAATTACCAACGGTTCCGAGCGAAAGAATAGCTATATCGTTACCTTCTCGCAGTATTCGGCCTTTCCCGACAGGTAATTTTTTAAATGGCGAATGCCAATTAACCATTACGCCATGCCCTTTAGGATAGCGAATTACAAACGGACCGAAGTTCTCGTCCTGAGCTGTAAACATAAGGTTTCGAAGTTCTTCCTCGTTCATTGGCGCCGACACAATAAGATTGGGTATGCAACGCATATACGCCATATCGTAGGCTCCATGGTGCGTAGCGCCATCTTCGCCAACAAAGCCAGCTCTATCTAAGCACATTATAACCTGTAATTTTTGTATGGCAACATCGTGAATTACCTGATCGAATGCACGTTGCATAAACGACGAGTAAATGTTGCATATTGGTATCATTCCCTGAGCCGCCAAACCTGCCGAAAACGTAACTGCGTGTTGCTCGGCAATGCCTACATCGAACGACCTGTCGGGGTATTTATCGAACATAGCTTTCATCGACGAGCCACTTACCATTGCAGGAGTAATGCCAACAATTTTGGGGTTTGCATCGGCAAGCTCAACTAATGTTTTTCCAAAAACATCCTGATATTTAGGAGGTTGAGGCGTGTCGGAAACTACCTTAAAAATTTCGCCAGTATGCTTATTAAATAGTCCAGGCGCATGGAATGTTGTTTGGTCTGCCTCGGCAAACCTATAGCCCTTGCCCTTTGTTGTAACTACGTGTAGCAGTTTTGGTCCGGGAATATTTTTTAGATCGGCCAAAATTTTCGACAGATGCACAACATCGTGACCATCCACAGGGCCAAAATATCGAAATTGCAAAGCTTCAAAAAGATTGGAATGTTTCAACAATGCCGATTTTACGGCTACTTCCATCTTCTTAACCACATTACGTGGGTTAGGCCTAAGTTTTCTGAAAATGCCTAGCATATTCCAAACATCGGTTTTAAGCTTGTTGTAGGCTTTCGATGTTGTAATATCGAGAAGGTAATCCTGAAGCGCACCAACGTTTCGGTCGATAGCCATATTATTGTCGTTAACAATAACTAGCAAATTGGCATTCGAAAAGCCAGCATTATTTAAACCTTCGAATGCAAGCCCGCCAGTAAGCGACCCATCGCCAATAATAGCAACCACATGCCTATCGTCGGCACCCCTTAACTTGGAGCCAATGGCAATTCCTAAAGCAGCCGAAATTGATGTTGACGCATGTCCAACCCCAAACGCATCGTACTCGCTTTCGCTCCTTTTAGGAAAACCACTCAAACCATTGTATTTGCGGTTGGTATGAAAGGCGTCCTTTCGGCCAGTAAGTATTTTATGGCCATACGCCTGATGACCAACATCCCACACAATTTGGTCGTAAGGGGTGTTATATATATAATGGAGCGCAACAGTAAGTTCTACAACACCCAAGCTGGCACCTAAATGGCCTTGATTTTTGCTTACAGTGTGTATAATAAATTCACGCAACTCGTTACTAAGTTTAATCAATTCTTCGGGACGAAGTTTTTTTAAGTCCGAAGGAAATATAATCTGATCTAACAATTCTGTTTTTGGTTTATCCATCAGATAACGAATAAGTTTGCTAATTTTAATATAAGATGTAAAGGTATTAATTTATTTCAAAACCTTCATTGGCTTTTGAAAGGCGAATTTAATATCTTTGTCGGTAGTATATACTATAAATATTCGGGTAGCATTGATGTTTACCATAAATTGTTGTTTAAATTGTATTTATTTTTAATCCTATGAATTCATTAAGAGCTTGTTACATTTTTATAATTATTACGTTTTTCGTGTCGTGTGTACCTATTTCGAAATTCAACGAAGTAAAAAAGAAGGCCGATGCCTGCACGGAAGAAAATGCTAGAACCCGAGCCGAAAACGAAAAACTTTTAGTCGATAGCAAAGAGCAAAAATCTCATCTTGAGCGTATTAGAAAAGATTATGAGCAATTAATTAACGATTCGCTTTCGAGAATACAGTTAATAAAGCAATTGCAAACCGATTACAATAAGCTCGACCGAGCATATACCGACCTTAAGCTTGCGCAGGAGAACCTTTCCAAGGGCAGTTCACGCGAAACAACCAAGCTATTATCGCAACTTCAAACAACTCAGGACGATCTTCAAAAACGCGAAGATATGCTGCGAAAGCTCGAATGGACGCTCGATGAAAAGAAACATGAGCTCGAAAAGCGCGATATTCGTGTGCGCGAACTCCAATCGATACTTCAACGAAAAGATTCGGCTGTTAATGCTCTCAAAGCCAAAGTTTCGGCGGCATTATTAGGTTTCGAGGACAATGGGCTTACTATTCGAATTAGGAACGGAAAAGTTTATGTTTCGTTGGAAGATAAATTACTTTTCAAATCGGGCAGTGCCGATGTTAACCAATCGGGCACAAATGCACTGAAAAAGCTATCGAAAGTGCTTGAGCAAAACAACGATATAAACATAATGATAGAAGGGCATACCGACGATGTACCTTACCGTACTGATGCTTCGGCAAAAGATAATTGGGATTTAAGCGCGAAGCGTGCAACGGCAGTAGTTCGTATTTTATTAGACGGCACAAATATTGATGCAAAACGGCTTACAGCATCGGGCAGAGGCGAGTTTGCTCCAATAGAAAAAGCAAAAACAGCCGAAGCGCGCCAAAAAAACCGACGAACCGATATTATTCTTACTCCCAAACTCGACGAACTATTTAAACTTCTCGAAAACAATTAGTTTGATGGAACTATATAGGCTGGAGGCTGGAGGCTGGAGACTGGAGACTGTAGGAGAAAGTCGATATTGCAGGTTTCATTGAAGTTCTACAGCCTACAGCCTCCAGCCTAATGCCTACAGTCTAAAGCCTATAACCAATTGAACTCTCACACTATCAACTTTATATCAACGCTAACTTTCCGAAAAATATTAAATATTCTGAAGGTTAAAGTAGGATATTTACTATCTATAATAGTTAAGCGTCCCGTCGTTTGGGGCTTGCCGTATTCGTATGCCGTCGAACCCACTAGCCATTGCAATTTACGATGCCATCAATGTCCCACTGGGCTTGGAACTATTAAAAGGAGTAAAGGCGAGTTTTCGATTGATGTATATAGGAAATTTATTGATCAAATTGCAAGCGAAGCCACGTACCTGATGTTATACCTTCAGGGTGAACCGTTTATAAACCCAAAACTATTCGATATGATAAAATATGCAAGTGTAAATGGCATATACACTTGCACATCTACAAACGGGCATTTTTTGAGCAAAAAAAACGCTATACAAACGGTTTTGTCGGGCTTAGATCGAATTATTATTTCGATAGATGGCACAACACAGGAAGTTTACGAACAATACCGCAAAGGTGGTGATATACAAATGGTTATTACGAGTATTACAAACTTAGTTGAAGCAAAGCGAAAATTAAAATCGCGTACCCCTTATATTATACTTCAATTTATTGTTTTTAAGCATAACGAGCATCAAATTAGCGATTTCGAAAAACTTGGAAAGAAACTTCACGTCAACAAAACAGAAGTTAAATCGGCACAAATTTATAATGTTGATAATGAAAGCAATATGATTACCGATATTGCTAAATATTCGCGTTACCAAAAGCACAAAGAAGGTTATCGGTTGAAACGAAAACTTAGGAATAGCTGTAGGCGAATATTTACCACCGCAGCAATAACGCACGATGGTAACTTATTACCTTGTTGTTACGATAAAGATGGCGATTTTTCATTGGGAAACATTAACACACAACCGCTGGCTAAAATATGGAATAGTCAATCGTTTAATACTTTTAGGCAAAAAGTTCTTGTAAATCGACAAGCAATTGAAATATGCCGTAATTGCAATGAATATGCTTAGTAAACACAATAGTTCGGTAAATTTCTAATTATTCAATCTCCACGTATTTATAATACGTTGAAATACAAAGAAATATAAATATTTCAACTTGTTTCTATGTCGTTCAACTTGTTAATTATTAACAAGTTACGAAAATGCACCTAAGTATTGAAACAACTACATAATTTCTGGTAAACAAACTTATGAACCTAATTTGCGCAACTTTATAAAAAAAATTAATAAGTTGCCTATTCTAATTAAAAAAAATATATTTGTTGCGTTAATTAATTACAAAGTTTACCTGCAAAAATGGGTTCCGACGACGAAAAAGTAATTAGTGTAAGGGAAAGTAAAAAAACTGCTATACGCAATAACTTACTAACCGTTTTTTATCGGGAAGGCTCTAAAACCATTCCCGATTTAAGCGATTTGCTACAATTGAGTATTCCCACAGTTACTCGTTTCCTCGACGAGTTGGATAAAGCTGGCTATATAGCAAAAGAAGGCGAAGGCAATTCGAGTGGTGGACGACGACCCGTATTATTTGGTTTAAACCCTAACGCCAAATATGTAGTAAGCGTTGATATTGGTCGTTTTATAGTTCGAATAGCACTGGTTAATCTTCGTAATGAGTTTGTTGCGCCTATTAGGGTAATAAATGAAGGACTTTCAACTCAAGCCGATTTGTTTCAATTAATAAAACAGGAATCGTTAGATTTAATTGAACAATCGTTACTTCCTATTGAAAGCATACTTGGCGCTGGTATAGCCATTCCTGGCTTAATTGACAGCAAAACTGGTGTAAGTTATAGCTACTTTACAAGTTTGGGAAAACCACTCAACGACCTTTTTAAGGAAATTTTTTCGTGCCCAGTTTTTGTAGAGCACGATACAAACTCGATAGCATTGGCCGAGTTGTCGTTCGGATTAGCCAAAGGCAAGCAAAACGTACTTTGTTTAGTTGTGGGCGCAGGCGTGGGTTTGAGCATTATTATCGAAGGGAAATTATACAAAGGCAACTCAGGTTTTGCTGGAGAATTTGGACATATTTCGGTGGCCGACAGCGGTCAGTTATGTTATTGCGGGAAAGTTGCATGCCTCGAAACAGTTGCGTCGGGCGCTACTCTGGTGCAAAACGCCCGAAATGGAATTGCTGCAGGAGCATCATCGACCATTACAGAAATATCGGGCAATAATCCCGAAAATATATCACTCGATACCATCGTTAAAGCAGCGTCGTTAGGCGATCAGTACGCTATTGCTTTACTTTCGCGCACAGGCGAAAGTCTGGGGAAAGGCATGGCTACTTTGCTACATCTTTTTAACCCCGAAATGATAATAATTGGAGGAGAATTGTCGAAGGCTGGTAATCAGATTATTAAACCTATTAAGCAAATGCTTAATCAATATTCCATTGCTCGTATTTTGCACGACACCGAAATTGTTACCACCGAACTTGGCGAAAACGCTACATTAATGGGGAATGTAGCATTGGTAATAAGTAAGTTTTTTACCAAAGGAGCTGACTTCCCTAAACTATAGAAAAAATATTTATTAAATTGAAATTCAGTACATAAACAAATAAAAAGTAATAAACTATTAAACAAAATTTAAAATGAGCAATAATATTGAACTACTTGTTAACCAATTTGCTATCGATGGCACTTTTAAGTTACACGAACCTATTGTTACAGGCCATATTAACGATACGTATCTGATTTCAACGGCTGAAGCAGATAAGCCTGATTATATTCTACAAAGGGTAAACCATAATATTTTCAAGAACGTTCCGAAATTGCAGGAAAATATTGTTAGGGTTGTAGATCATATACGTGTAAAACTGAGCAACATACCTGCAAGCGATGTCGCACGAAACGTTGTTACACTAATTCCCGCTAAGGATGGTAAATGGTTTCATCAAGATAATGAAGGTAATTTCTGGAGAATATTGGTGTTTATCCCAGAAAGCCATAGTTACGATCAGCTTTCGTCGGAAATACTAGCCTATAAGGCTGGAAAGGCATTTGGTGAATTTGGAGCTTTATTGGTTGACCTTCCTGGAGAGCCTTTATATGAGACCATTAAAGATTTTCACAATATGGAATGGCGCTTACAGCAATTTCGTGATGCCGTTAAAGACAATCTGGCTAACAGATTAGAGTCGGTGAAAGAAGAAATTGGTTTTGTAGAGGAACGCGCCGAGGAAATGTGCATAGTTCAAAAACTTGGTCGCGAAGGCAAACTTCCCAAACGAATAGTGCATTGCGACACAAAGATAAACAACGTACTTTTCGACGAAAACGACGATACATTATGCGTAATCGACCTCGACACGGTAATGTCGGGATATATTACATCCGATTTTGGCGATGCCATTCGCACCGGAGCCAACACTGGCGAGGAAGACGATGCCGATTTAAATAAAGTGTCGTTAAATCTCGGTTTGTTTAAAGGTTATGCCGAAGGCTTCATTACTGGTGGAGCATCGTTCCTTACAAAAGAGGAAATTGGAGTGCTGGCCTTTAGCGGAAAGCTTTTTGCCTTTATGCAGGCTGTCAGGTTCCTAACCGATTATATAAATGGCGACACGTACTACAAAATTCATCACCCAATGCACAATCTTCAACGCACTAAAGCACAATTCAAGCTATTATTCAGCATGGAAGCTCAATATATCGAAATGTGCAAAATAGTTGAAAAGGCTGCAAAAGAAAACTGCAAAAACTATGCTTAAAGTTAACAAGCTAATATTCAAATCATTAAGCCCATCGCTCAATGAAATAGCCAAAAGTATGGAGGTAAACTGCGAACTCCATAAAATAGAGATCTTAAACTGGGTCGAATTTCCTTATAAGCCCGAAGTTGGCTTTAGAATTGGGCATACTGGCACCTCTATATGCCTTCAATACATTGTAAACGAACAATATATACGAGCCAAATATTTGCTCGATAACGAAAGTGTTTGGACCGACTCGTGTGTCGAATTCTTTATCGCACCAGTAAACGACGGCACTTACTACAATTTCGAGTTTAATTGCATAGGAACCACCCTATTGGGTTTTGGAAATGGAGGCAACGACAGAGAAATGGCTAACAGCAACATTATCAGTAAAATTAAAAGAAATTCGTCGCTTGGTAACAAAGCCATCGAAAATAGCGAGGGAAATTATTTCTGGTCAATTACCATTGAAATACCTATTGAATCGTTTCATAAACACTCCATAAAAACCTTGGCGGGACAAAGCGCTAAGGCAAACTTTTATAAGTGTGGCGACGAACTTAAGGAGCCGCATTTTTTGTCGTGGAATACAATAGGCACGCCAACGCCTAATTTTCATGTGCCCGAATATTTTGGAGAGTTACATTTCGAATAATCAAGGTTTTATATTTTACCATTAATTATTATTGATAAATTATATATTATAAACTACAATTTTTAAATAAACTATGAAAAATAACACAGGTAAGGTTTCGCAACAGAATTATGTTGTACCCATTGCAATTGTTGGGGTTTTGTTTTTTGTAATAGGTTTCGGAGTAGGTATAAGCGGATTGTTGATTCCGTTCCTGCAAAACGCCTTTGCCTTAACTACAACGCAGTCATATCTGGTAACTGGTGCCATTTTTTCGGCATTTGTTATTTTTGGTGCACCTGCAGGTTTACTTATAAAGAAAGTGGGATACAAAAAAACCATGCTTATCGCCTTTTTTGTTATGGCATTAGGTATGGTGTTGTTTGTGCCATCGGCAGCGTTTAAAAGCTTCCCATTCTTTTTGTTAGCTCTATTTATTGGTGGTATTGGAAATACATTTCTTCAGGCCGCTGTAAACCCTTATGTTACAATAATTGGACCTAAGGAAAGCGCTGCAATGCGTATGTGTTTAATGGGTATTATGAACAAAGCAGCATGGTGGCTTGGTCCACTTTTTCTAGGCATATTTCTCGACATTAGCAACGCCAAGCTCGAAGACGTTACGTTGCCCTTTTACATTGTAACAGGCATACTAGTAAGTTTGGGAATATTTATGTATTATGCACCACTACCCGAAGTGCAAGCTGCTGGCGAAGATGAAGCCGACAATGTGGAATCGGCTATTACAGGCAACAAAACAAGCATAATGCAATTCCCTCACCTACTGCTTGGTGTATTAGCGTTATTTTTATATATCGGTGTTGAAACACTTCCAATGGCATCGATTGTCGATTTCGTAAAATCGGTATCTCCGGGCGAAACCGACTTATCGGGATATTCCAAATTCGTACCAATTGGCTTAGTGATAGGTTACATTTTTGGTGTATTGATGATACCGAAATTTCTTTCGCAAACTAAAGCACTAGTTATATTTGCTAGCATTGGAATAGTTGGGTCGCTTGGCTTAATTTTCGGACCTGGCTCAATAGGCGTATATATGCTTGCAGTACTTGGTTTTGCCAATTCGCTAATTTGGCCATCAATTTGGCCGCTTGCAATTGCCGATTTAGGAAAATTCACCAAAACAGGAGCATCAATGTTAGTGATGGCAATTGTTGGTGGGGCTATTATTCCGTTCATATTCGGCGTTTTGGTCGATCATTTCAAAGGCGCTGAAGCAGTCGCAACTACCGCAAATTTTCAAAGTGCTTATTGGATATTTGTTCCAGCATATTTGGTAATTTTATATTATGCACTTTCGGGTCATAAAATACGTACTAAGAGCTAATTAGTGTCCTATTTTTTTTCAGAAACAACAATTTCAATAGAGCAGATTTTGCAGTAAATTGATAAATAAACAATTACAATGAAAGATACTTTTCTAAAGCAGATAAACCAATTTAATGAAATTGGCACGGTAAACACTGTTACTCCGTTAATAACTAGCCATATAAACGATTCGTATATTGTAGAGGCCTCGTTGGGTAAGTTTGTGTTACAACGCATAAATAATTTAGTTTTTAAGAATGTGACGCTACTGACTGACAATATCTTGCTAGTTGCAAAACATATCAATAGTAAAAAAACAAGTTTTGTAGTTCCCGAACTTATTAAATCTATTTCGGGAACCTATTTTTGTAACGACGAAAACGGAAATTACTGGCGAATGTATCGGTTTATTGAAGGTGAAACATTCGCTTCTGTAATTGATCCTGCAATTGCAGATGAAAGTGCTAGCATAGTAGGTTTATTTCACACCTTGCTTTCCGATTTAGACGTAACAAAACTCAATAATACTATCCCTCGTTTTCACGACATGGATTTCAGGATGGATAATTTTTACGCATCAATTGAGACCGACAGGTTGAAACGAAGCATGAAATGCCATAACGAGATAAGTAAACTAGTTAATATAGCTGCCGATGTTAAACCTCTGCACGATCAAGCTAAACAAGGAGCTTTCCCACTGCGGATAACGCATAACAATACAAAGATTAGTAAAATATTATTTAACAATAATAGAAAAGCAATTGGGCTAATAAGCCTTGATACCGTAATGCTTGGCTACATCATTTACGATTTTGGCGATGCTATAAGAACCGCCAATACATCGGTGGAAGACGAAACCGACCATAGCACAGTAAACATAAACATGGATATATATAAAGCCTATGCTCACGGATATATAAAAAGTGTTGAAGGAATAATTACCACTTCCGAACGAAACGCATTAGCATTATCGGCTAAATATATGACATTTATTATGGCTCTCAGGTTTATTACCGATTACATTGATGGCGATATTTACTACAAAACAAATCACGAACATCATAACTTGCAACGCGCCCGTGCTCAAATTAAACTTATCGAAAGCATGAACAACAACTTCGCTCAGATGCAAGAAATAATAGCAAAATACTAATATTAAAGTATTTAGTGCCTCTAAGAAAACTCTTCTTTATTCACATCATATTATTTTTAAGGTGTTCATGAAATCGCTATCGCTAAGTTGTTACTTTTTTAGAAAACTTAGCCGAAGGCGGTTTCATGAGCGAAAGCGAATAAAAAAGTAACAAGAAAAATATTTGGAACTCATTATAAGTATTGACATACAACTATGTTTTTGACATTTTAACGAGTTTTCTTAGTAGCACTATTTAGGCTTAATAAAACGAAAAGACCTTCAAAACATAATGTTTTGAAGGTCTTTTCGTTTTGGGTGGAAGATGGGATTCGAACCCACGACCAATGGCACCACAAACCACTACTCTAACCGACTGAGCTACATCCACCATTTTTATGGAGTGCAAATATAGATATTTATTTATACTCTACAAATGTCGCGTGCAAAAATAAATGCATATTTTTGTATTAACAATAGTTCGGTAAACTTATATTTTTGCAATTATAAAGCTTCTGTAATACGTTGAAATACAAATAAATATAAAATATTTCAACTTGTTTCTATGTATTTCAACTTGTTTATTATAAGTAAGTTGCAAAAATGTACCGAAGTGTTGTATTAAGGAACGCGTACTAAATATCACCAAAAATCAATTTTTAGCCTTGAACAAACTTAAAGGAAAAGTAAATATAATATTTAGCCTACAATTCTCTCAAATAGCGCGCTTTATAACTTTTCTAATTATAAGCTCCGTATTTACCAAGCAAAACCTTACACATCTTACCAAAAACGAAATTGGCGATTTCGAGCTAATGATGCTGCTTTCGGCTGCCTTGAGCTATTTCTGGGTAACTGGCATTATCCAAACGTTTCTGCCACTTTACAATAACAATAACATATTCGCAAAACGAACGCACTTTCGCGAAAAATCGCCCGAAATATTTAACACCTTCCTACTGCTTGCCTTTTTTAGCATAGGCTTTGCCCTACTTATTTTTATTTTTCGTAATAACATATATGTTTATAAGGATTTACGGGCCGTTCCTTACGTTATCCCTCTAGTTATTTATTTCATTCTTAGCAATACCACCCCGCTAATCGAGTATATTTATTACGTTCGAAACAGGCCGTATCAAATTATTAATTATGTACTTTGGACTACCACAGCCCAACTTGCAATGGTTTGCGGAGCAGTAATTCTTAAACTAGGTATCGAAACAGCAATTTGGGCGCTTATAGCGGTTTCGGTTGTACGTTTTATATGGCTATTGGTACTTTTGGAACGTTACGCCGAATTTCGATTCTCTTTTAATTACATAAAAACACATTTGCGATTTGGTATGCCGTTAATAATGAGTAGCCTACTTAGCGGATCGTCTCAATACATCGATGGATTTGTTGCTTCGTGGACATTAACCGCCGATAGATTTGCCACATTTCGGTACGGAGCCAAAGAACTGCCATTTTCAAAAGATTTGTCGAACGGCCTCAACAACGCTATGTTACGAGAATTTTCGACCCCCGAAAAAATGCGAAGAGCCATGTACGATCTCAAAAAAAAATCGTTAAAGCTTATGCATTACCTGTTTCCACTATCGATAATAGTGATGCTTTGCAGTAAATTAATTTTCATAAACTTATTCAGCAGCGACTTTTCGCGAAGTGCCGATATCTTTATGGTTTACCTATTAATGGTAATAAGCCGCTTAGTTTTCCCACAAACCATACTTATAGGATTACAAAAAACCAGAATAGTATTTTTGGCATCGGTTTTCGAAATTGTGCTCAACATAACCGCAAGCCTTTGGTTTATTTACTATACCGATAGAGGATTGGTTGGAATAGCGTTAGGAACAGCATTGGTACACGCCCTTGAGAAAATATTTCTGATAGCCTACAACTATTATAAACTTAAAATACCTCCTAAAGCATACATTCCTATATGGTGGTTTTTATTCTACAGCCTTTTAATAACAACCGTTTTCGTACTTATCGACCGCAACATTATAACTATTTACTAAACATAGTGCATTTTGTTTAAAAAACCTTTGCAATTTTAAATTGAATATTTACCTTTGCAACCCATTGATAAAAATATTATAGATTAAAAATCATGAAGAAGGACATACATCCAAAGAATTATAGAATGGTGGCATTTAAAGATATGTCGAACGATGATACTTTTATCACTAAATCGTCGGCAGTATCAAAGGAAACCATTACAATTGAAGGAGTTGAGTATCCGTTATTGAAGCTCGAAATTTCAAACACCTCGCACCCTTACTACACAGGCAAGATGAAGCTTCTTGATACTGCTGGACGTGTTGATAAGTTTATGAACCGATACAAGGACCATCTGACCAAGAAAAAATAACAATTCGTTAAACGAATTGAAGCTCCTGATTATTAATTAGTCAAGGAGCTTTTTTTATTTGTACGTGTATGCGAATTAATATTTATTATTTTTGAATATTAAATTGATGTTGATTCATTATTCAACACTTAGGTGCATTTTTATCAACTTACTTATAATTAACAAGTTGATATATATATAGAAATACATAGATATATTTTATACTTCTTATGTATTTCTATATATTTCAACCTATTACAAATACATCAAAGTTGAAAAAATAATAAGTTTACCAAACCATCGCTCAACATTGAACGTTAACATAAATGTTTAATTATGAACTATATACTTTTCGACGACGAAAGCTGGATTAACCTCCTTCCATTAACTTTCACCCGCCCCGCTTGCGAAATGCGCGTAGGCATATTAAAGATTTCCGAAAAGTGGGAGAAGCATCTTTCCGAAAAAATTTCGTTTATCACAACCGACTATCTATCAGAAAAATACAGTAAGTCAGTTTCGAATTTAAACTGCCTAATAAACGGCTCAATTCTTCCTAACAAATTAATAATTAACGAAATACTATCGTTAAAACCTAACGAGGTATTAACTTCGGGAAATGTAGTAATTGCTGCACTTTTGGATGCCAACAAAACCGAAAACTTTAATATAAACGAAATTGACAAATATAAAATTATAGTTAAGCCGTTATTATTCAGTAAAATAAATTACCCATGGGATATTTTTAGCAATAACGATACCGCAATAATTAACGATTTTGAGCTTCTTACTAAAGGGCGAATATCAAACCCTATAAGCAGCACAAATCAAATTTCTCACGCCGAGCGAATATTTATTGAAGATGGCGCCACGGTTGAGTTCGCAATATTGAATGCACAAAGCGGACCTATTTACATTGGAAAAGATGCCGAAATTATGGAGGGATGCATGGTTCGAGGGCCACTAGCTCTTTGCGAACATGCCGTTTTAAAGATGGGCACAAAAATTTATGGAGCCACAACCATTGGCCCACATTGTAAAGTTGGTGGCGAAATTAACAACTCGGTACTATTTGCCTTCTCAAACAAAGCCCACGATGGCTTTCTGGGAAATGCAGTAATTGGCGAGTGGTGCAATTTGGGTGCCGACACAAACAACTCTAACCTAAAAAACAACTACGTACAAGTTAAAGTATGGAATTACGGTAAAGAACGTTTTATCGATAGCGGACTGCAATTTTGCGGTTTAATTATGGGCGATCACTCGAAAACCGCCATTGGCACTATGTTTAATACTGGCACAGTTGTAGGTGTTAATGCCAATATATTTGGCGCTGGCTTTCCACGCAATTTTATACCCTCGTTTTCGTGGGGTGGCCCCAGTGGCATAATTACTTACGGTATAGAAAAAGCATTTGAAGTAGCACGTATTGTTATGCAACGTCGCAAACTACAGCTTTCTGAAACCGACGAACGAATTCTTAAGAATATTTTTGAAATTACTGGAAAATACAGGCGCTTATAACTTTTTAATGTAAATAGTGTTTACCCTTTTGGTTTACATGGCACAAATATTGATAATAATAAGCCCTAAAATTTTATATATACAATAATCGCCCAAAGTGCCAAATTGGCATGAAATATACTTATATGAGCAGAAAAAACAACATTGTGATACCCGATCTTTTCATGAACGATAGCGTAGACGACGAAAATGAATTCATACCTTTCATTACCGACGAAGATGACGATTCGGGCGAAGTGCTTAAAATACCCGATATACTGCCAATACTACCATTACGCAATACTGTTCTGTTTCCAGGAATCGTTATCCCAATAACAGTTGGCCGCGACAAATCGATTAAGCTTATACGCGATGCTTATAAAAAAGGCAAAATTATTGGCACTATTGCACAGCTAAACCCCAATGTTAACGAACCAACAGCAAAAGACGTATATCAGGTAGGTACTATAGCTCAGGTACTTAAAATTTTGGAGATGCCCGACAATTCCACATCCGTTATCATTCAAGGCAAAAAGCGTTTCGAAATTAAGTCGATTGTTAAGGAAGAACCTTATTTACAGGCTCGTGTGGAAATTATCCCCGACATTAAACCAGCAAAAATAAATCGCGAATTCGAGGCTATAATAAGTTCGCTTAAAGATATTTCGCTACGTATAATTCAGTTAAACAGCAGTATACCTCCAGAGGCCGCATTTGCCATTCGTAATATCGAAAGCCCTTCGTTTCTTATAAATTTTGCGTCGTCAAATAGCGACATAAAGGCAGAGGAAAAACAAAAACTTCTCGAAACTAGCGATATTAAAAAACGCGGTGTGCTCCTACTCGAATATTTAACCCGCGAATTGCAACTTTCGGAATTAAAACGCGATATTCAATCGAAGGTTAAAACCGACCTCGACCAGCAACAGCGCGAGTTTCTGCTTCATCAGCAGATGAAAACCATACAGGACGAACTCGGAGGAAACCCAGTTGACCAAGAGGTGCAGGAACTTCTTAAAAAAGCTAAGGCGAAAAAATGGTCGAAAGATGTTTCGGCAACTTTCGATAAGGAACTAGCTAAATTTAAGCGACTTAACCCAAACTCTGGCGAATATTCCATTCAACTAAATTACCTTCATATATTGCTCGAATTGCCGTGGCTCGATTATACAAAGGATAATTTCGATATGAATAGAGCCAAGAATGTGCTTGATAAAGAGCATTTTGGGCTCGATAAAGTTAAAGATCGTATTCTCGAATATATTGCAGTTCTGAAACTTAAGGGCGACATGAAATCGCCTATCATTTGTCTCGTTGGCCCTCCAGGTGTAGGAAAAACATCGCTCGGTAAATCGGTAGCTAAAGCACTCGATCGCAAGTTCTGCCGCATTTCACTTGGCGGTTTGCACGACGAAGCCGAAATACGTGGACACCGCAAAACCTACATTGGAGCTATGCCCGGGCGCATTCTACAAAATCTAAAAAAAGTAAAATCCTCAAACCCAGTATTTATTCTCGACGAGATAGACAAAGTTGGGCAAGATCATCGTGGCGACCCAGCTTCGGCATTGCTTGAAGTTTTGGATCCGGCACAAAACGACACATTCAACGATAATTTTTTGGAACTCGATTACGATTTATCGAAAGTAATGTTTATTGCTACCGCTAACACACTCAGCACTATACACCCAGCTTTACGCGACCGTATGGAAATTATTGATGTGAACGGCTACACCGTTGAAGAAAAAATAGAAATTGCTAACCGACATTTATTGCCTAAGCAATTGAAAGATCACGGAATTAAAAAAACACAACTTGCTATTAATAAGGATGTTTTAGAATACATTATCGAAAATTATACGCACGAATCGGGAGTTCGACAATTAGATAAAACATTAGCTTCGCTGGTACGAAACATAGCTAAACGATTGGCTTTTGGCGAGGATTATAGCAAAAAATTACAAATACCCGATATTCATAAAATACTTGGGTTGGCTAAATATAGTAAGGATAAGTACCAAGGAAACAATTACGCAGGAGTGGTTACTGGCTTAGCCTGGACTGCATCTGGAGGCGACATTCTTTTTGTAGAAACTAGCCTAAGCAAAGGCAAAGGTGTACTTACGCTTACTGGTAATTTGGGCGATGTTATGAAGGAATCGGCCGTAATTGCGTTGGAATATTTAAAATCGCATGCCGATTTGCTTGGTATTTCAACCGACGTTTTCGAAAAGTGGAATGTGCACATTCACGTTCCCGAAGGCGCAATTCCAAAGGACGGCCCCTCAGCAGGCGTTACCATGATATCGTCGATAAGCTCAGCTTTTTCGCAACGAAAAGTGCGTAACAAACTTGCTATGACTGGCGAAATAACACTTCGAGGCAAAGTGCTGCCTGTTGGAGGCATTAAAGAGAAAATTCTGGCCGCCAAACGTGCTGGAATAACCGATATAATAATTTGTAACGAAAACAAAAAAGATATCGACGAAATTCCTGCACATTACCTAACAGGCTTATCTTTTCACTATGTAATTAATATTGAAGATGTTCTGAAATTTGCTTTACTGCCCGAAAAAGTTGACAAAGCTCTGGAAATCGTTTAACTTGCAGTTTTCTTTTATTACTTTGAACATATTAAGCCTTATCAATTTAAAAGCATGAAAATGAGTGGTTTATTTTGGGGTATTATCCTTATAATCATTGGAATAAGTTTGATAGTAAAAGTTGTATTTAAAATAGACTTTCCTATAATGAAGGTGCTTGTTGCCTTTTTCTTTATATATCTGGGAATAAAGATACTTGCAGGAAATATAGGTTTCGCAAAATTCAAATCGGGTCCAAGCGACGTTATTTTTGGCGAATCGAGCTTTGTACACGAACAATACGTTCCTGCCGAGCAAAATGTAGTTTTCGGAAAGTGCACATTCGATTTCCGAAACTTGCACGAAAGCTCACTACCCGCTGATATTAAAATAAATACAGTGTTTGGCAATAGCAAAATTCTTATTAGCAAAAACATGCCAGTAACCATAAGAGTAGATGCCGCCTTTGCAGGTGCAACATTGCCGAACAACAATTCCACCGTATTGGGGTCAACTAACTATCAATCGGCTAATTACGACGAACTTAAACCACACCTTACAATTCATGCCAACGCAGTTTTCTCGACTGTAAAAATTATGGATTATTGAGGGAAGGGTGTATGGGGTTATAGAGGTTATAGAGGTTATAGAGGTTATAGAGGTTATAGAGGTTATAGAGGTTATAGAGGTTATAGAGGTTATAGAGGTTATAGAGGTTATAGAGGTTATACTAAGTGCTTAGTAC
>JANYAP010000002.1 GCA_025361285.1 Bacteroidales bacterium
TACGACAACTTTACGACGCACTTAAATTCAAATATGCACCCTTCGTAAAGAAAAAATCTGTAGTACACAAACCCGAACTCAAAAAAATGCATTCCGCTCAAATGCAAGCATTTTCATCGGGGTAGCTGCAATGTGGGTTAATATTCTTAATTTTCTCCTTTTATTTTAACGCGTTTGCCCTATTGATGCCTTAATTTTATACTAAACTCGTTATTTTCAGATTTTGTATCAGATTTTGTAACTATTGGTCAAAATTTTGATTGCCAGACGACGCCTCATCTTTTTCACCTTTTCCCTAAAATTAAATTTTATTTAATGCTCTAAAACATCTATTTTTGTACCCTGAAATTTTGTACGGTTGTGTCCACAAAGTTTTGTGAATAAGAAATTATGATTGTTTTGGTGTTTCTTCCTTAAATTGCACCATATCACATAGTTAATTTATCACTTTAAAAATTTCAGTTAATTATTTAAAAATTCAAAACATCGATGGACAAAAGCATTAAGAAAGTAATAGTACTTGGTTCGGGAGCACTAAAAATTGGCGAAGCTGGCGAATTTGATTATTCGGGATCGCAAGCCCTTAAAGCTTTGCGCGAAGAAGGTGTTTATACGGTTCTAATCAATCCAAATATTGCCACTGTTCAAACATCGGAAGGCATAGCCGATAAAATATACTTTCTGCCTGTTACCCCATATTTTGTGGAAAAAGTTATTCAGAAAGAAAAACCCGATGGCATATTATTGGCTTTTGGCGGTCAAACTGCTTTGAACTGCGGTATTGCATTGTTCCGAGCCGACATTTTTGTGAAATACAATCTTCGTGTGTTAGGTACTCCTATTCAATCGATTATGGATACCGAAGATAGAGAACTGTTTGTAAATAAGTTAAACCAGATTGATGTAAAATCGGCTCGTAGTATTGCGGCATCGAACTTGGAAGACACTCTTAAAGCTGCCGAAACAATTGGCTTTCCGTTAATTATTCGAGCTGCATACGCGCTTGGCGGATTAGGTTCGGGTTTCTGTTATAATATGGATGAGCTTAAGAAACTTGCTACCAAGGCTTTCGCATATTCGCCTCAAGTGCTTGTTGAAGAATCGCTTAAAGGTTGGAAAGAAGTTGAATACGAAGTAGTTCGCGACCAGTACGACAATTGCATTACGGTATGTAACATGGAAAACTTCGATCCGTTGGGTATTCACACCGGCGAAAGTATTGTTGTGGCTCCATCACAAACGCTTACAAACAGCGAATATCATAAACTTCGCCAAATAGCTATTAGAATTATACGCCATATTGGCATTGTGGGCGAATGCAACGTTCAGTATGCTCTCGACCCTAATTCAGAGGATTATCGTGTTATTGAGGTAAACGCACGATTGTCGCGCTCGTCGGCGTTGGCATCGAAAGCTACGGGTTATCCGCTGGCATTTGTGGCCGCTAAACTGGCTTTGGGCTACGGACTTCATGAACTTAAAAACTCGATAACCAAAACAACCTCAGCTTTTTTCGAGCCAGCTCTCGACTATATTGTTTGCAAAATTCCTCGTTGGGATATGAGCAAGTTCGTTGGCGTTTCGCGGCAAATTGGTTCGTCGATGAAAAGTGTTGGAGAAGTAATGTCTATCGGAAAAACGTTCGAAGAGGCCATTCAGAAAGGCTTGCGAATGATTGGACAAGGAATGCACGGTTTTGTTGGTAATCGCGATTTAAAAATGGACGATATTGAGAAAGAGCTGTCGCAACCTACCGATATGCGCATATTTGTTATTGCTAGCGCTTTCGAAAAAGGATATACTGTTGATCAGATACATAACCTTACCAAAATTGATAAGTGGTTTCTTATTAAGCTTCAACATATATTCAACCTAAAAAATAATCTCGAAAAGAGTAATACTCTCGATGAGCTTCCGCTCGATTTATTGAGAGATGCCAAAAGATCGGGATTCTCTGATTTTCAGGTGGCTAGGTTTGTGCTGAAAGGCGACAGCGACAATATGGAAGATTACATTTTGAATGTGCGTAAGTTCCGCAAGTCGCATAATATTGTACCAAGTGTAAAACAAATTGACACGCTGGCTGCTGAGTATCCTGCCAAAACCAATTATTTGTATCTTACCTATCACGGCCAGGAACACGATGTAACGTTCGAACGAGATAACAAATCGGTAGTTGTTTTAGGATCGGGCGCTTATCGTATAGGTAGTTCGGTGGAATTCGACTGGTG
Source organism: Bacteroidales bacterium (assembly GCA_025361285.1). GTDB lineage: Bacteria > Bacteroidota > Bacteroidia > Bacteroidales > JAAUTT01 > JAAUTT01. The sequence continues at coordinate 2,232 of JANYAP010000002.1, forward strand.
TGGCGTTAGTGCGCTAAATACCATTAAGGAACAGGGTTTTAGGTCGATTATGATTAACTATAACCCCGAAACCGTTAGTACCGATTATGATGTGTGCGACCGCTTGTATTTCGATGAGCTTTCGCTTGAACGAGTACTCGACATTACCGATTTGGAAATTCCACGTGGTGTGATAATTGCCACAGGCGGACAAATTCCGAACAACCTAGCTATACGGCTTCATAATCAGCATATTCCTATTTTGGGGACATCACCACTTTCAATCGATCGTGCCGAAGATCGTCATAAGTTTTCGACTATGTGCGACGAGTTACATATCGATCAGCCTCGCTGGAAGGAACTTACAAGCATTGAAGATATTTACGATTTTACCGATACGGTAGGTTTTCCGGTGCTTATTCGTCCGTCGTACGTGCTTTCGGGAGCTGCCATGAACGTAGTTTCGAACCGCGACGAGCTGAAACATTTTCTGGAACTTGCCGCCAACGTATCGAAAAAATATCCAGTAGTAGTTTCGGAATTTATAGTAAACTCGAAAGAGATTGAAATTGATGCAGTTGCGTGCAAAGGCGAAGTTTTGGCGTATGCCATTTCCGAACATATCGAATTTGCTGGTGTACACAGTGGCGATGCAACTATGGTATTTCCGCCACAAAAAATTTATTTCGAAACCGTTCGCCGCATAAAGCGAATAGCCCGAAAAATTGCAAAGGAGCTTAATATTTCTGGTCCATTCAACATTCAGTATCTAGCTAAAGATAACGATATTAAGGTAATAGAATGCAACCTTCGAGCTTCGCGCTCTATGCCTTTTGTGTCTAAGGTTCTTAAAGTGAACCTTATTGATTTGGCAACCAAGGTTATGCTTGGGATACCAGTTTCGCCTATCGATAAATCTATTTTCGATTTAGATTATATGGGTATAAAGGCCCCTCAATTCTCGTTTCAGCGGTTGCTAAAAGCCGATCCAGTATTAGGTGTAGAAATGGCATCGACTGGCGAAGTTGGATGCATTGGCGAGGATTATTACGAAACATTGTTAAAATCGATGCTTTCGGTAGGTTATTCAATTCCAAAGAAAAATATTTTATTTTCGACTGGACCTACTCGCGATAAAGTTGAATTGCTAAATAGCGCTAAGTTACTAGTCGAAAAAGGCTACAACCTATTTGCAACTAAAGGCTCGGCCGAATTTTTGCGCACCAACGGCGTTGAGGTTACCACGTTGCATTGGCCCGATGAGGAAAAAACACCAAACACGCTCGATTATATTAAGGAAAAGAAAATTGACTTGGTAATTAACATTCCCAAAGATTTGTCGAAAACGGAGCTTAACAACGACTATACCATTCGCCGTAGCGCCGTTGATTATAACATTCCATTGCTTACCAACGCACGTTTAGCAAGTGCTTTTCTTACAGCTATTTGTAAACGCAGTATGGACGATATAAAGATAAAGAGTTGGGATGAATATTGAGTACTAAGTATCAAGAAACAAGAAGACGAAAATCTCATAAGTGTAAAATCATTTATGGGATTTTTATTTTATGGAGATATTGGGTAAATTTGTTTCGTTAAGCAATAGAAATTTGGATAATATGGCAATGCCTAAACTAAAAACCGACTACTTTACTTACGCCCAGTACCTTAATTGGAACGATGGCAAACGTTGGGAAATTATTGATGGAATGGCTTATGATATGTCGCCAGCACCATTAGTAAGGCATCAGGAAATTTCGATGGCATTTTCGCTTATTATTGGTAATTACCTTACGGGAAAACAATGCAAAGTATTTGCTGCTCCATTCGATGTTCGGTTTGCCGAAAAGGACGAGTTAAACGACGAAACAATAAACGTTGTGCAGCCCGACATTACAGTAATTTGCGACCCTTCTAAACTCGACGAGCGTGGAGCAAAAGGTGCGCCCGACTGGATTATCGAAATAGCATCGCCATCGACAACAAAACACGATTTTGTTACCAAACTTCTTCTATATCAGAAGTTTGGCGTAAGAGAATACTGGATTGTTGACTCTCAAACAAAAACCGTACATATTTTCCGTAAAGATTTGGCTGGTTTATACTACGAAGAGCGCATTGTTGCAGGCGATGAACAAATTGCTGTAGGAATATTTCCTGATTTAATTATTGA
>JANYAP010000003.1 GCA_025361285.1 Bacteroidales bacterium
CGACAACTTTACGACGCACTTAAATTCAAATATGCACCCTTCGTAAAGAAAAAATCTGTAGTACACAAACCCGAACTCAAAAAAATGCATTCCGCTCAAATGCAAGCATTTTCATCGGGGTAGCTGCAATGTGGGTTAAAATGATTGAGCCCGATGCTGAAATCTTACCGTTCTTAAGTTCGGTAGAAAAAGCTCTGGAGTTTTTTAAGCAAAATCCCGAAATTGACTTAATATACACCGATATTGAACTTGGCGACGGTTTGTGTTTCGATATTTTCCAGTCAATAGTCTTTCAATCCATTACAAAATAAGTAAATTTTGTAAATTTTAGTAATAATTATGTAACATAAAGTTAGGAAAATGCTCCTATCTTTGTTGCTTTATTATACATTTTAAATTTGAAATAACTATGAAAAAATTTTTCACTATCGGATTTTCTTTTCTTCTATTTATTGGTGTAGCTAATGCGCAACATGTAAACATAGGGGTTAAGGGTGGCTTAAATGCTTACTCGATCACCAATAACTTTAACATTGGTAATGATTTGAAATTAGGTTTCCACCTAGGTCTAATTGGGCACATTCACTTTAAGAAACCCATTGCCTTACAACCTGAACTTGTGTTTTCCATGCAAGGTTCCAAAAAAACAACTCTTAATTACATAAACGTACCATTGTTGTTTCAATATATGTTCAACAATGGGTTCAGATTACAAGCTGGGCCACAACTTGGTTTTTTAGCTAGCGCAAAAACAAAAACCAATAATGTGCAAACAGATGTAAAGGATAATTTCGAACCTATTGATTTCGGTGTGGCAGTTGGCGTGAGTTATGTAAACCCTGCTACGAACTTCGGTGTGGATGTCAGGTACAATATTGGCATTACTGACATCAGTAAGAATGACAATGCAAATATTTACAACCGGGGATTGCAGATAGGTGTTTTCTACTTGTTCAATCACCATTAATAAATATACTTCATTGTCTTATTGTTAACATTAAAAAAAACATCATGAAATATCCCTCAGCTCCCAAAACAATTACCTGGTTTATTGGTATATTATGTGGTATACTTGGAATAATAGGTCACTATGCCCACATCGAATACTTATCGGAATACAATTATGTTTTACTACTGATTGGATTTATTATGCTTGCCATTGGCACTACATTCAGAGGTTTGTGAGGTTAAATTATAGTCTGAATTCAGTTGTTAGAAAAGCATTAAGTTTCCTCACTAAAATATAATAGTGGTGAATCCAACATAATAGATGAAAAAAAATAACCCATAAGGGATTTTCACTATGAAACTAATTTGAAACTAATGAGAAATATTGCTTTAAATATGGTTTTGATACTGTTGGCGGTATCGTGTAGTAGTGTAACTAAGTTTCCAGTGTCGAGTGTTACTCCGGCAGCAAACATAACTGCCAAAAAGAAAATGGATAAAAATAAAAATTATGTTATTGAGGTAACTGCAGAAAATATGGCAAGTCCAGACAGGTTGCCGTCACCTAAAAAAACATATGTAATATGGATTGTTACAAAAGACGAGGGTACCAAGAACATTGGCCAGTTGAAAATTGAAAATGCTAAAAAAGCTACATTAGAAACCCTATCTGCTTTCGAGCCTAAAGAGATTATTATAACTGCCGAAGATGAGGGCAATGTTTCTTACCCGAAAGGAATTGAAATATCCAGGGTTAACTTTTGATGAAAAATAATTAATTCTCAATTTTTGTTTTTCCCTATATGAGGCTGTGTAAACGGAAGCTGTCTAAAAGTGATTTGGAGTGGCGTAGTCTGAAAGATTACACCACTCTGTATTGTTTTGATATATAAGCGAAACTGCGAATGGTATTTTAAAAGTCTAAAAATGGCTTGAATCCCCTTTTGAGAGAAGTTCTATTTTATAATAGATGAAGCCATTTCTTAGATAGCACTCACGTGTTGCTTTTCGATGGTTCCTTCTATAACCGTTTTCCGTGGACTTGAAGTAGGTAAAATTTCAGTAAACTCTACCCAATACTAGATAATATTTTGTTACGCTGCATCTTAATCTGTTTGTAATAAGTAGCTCTACTTTGGCGCAAAACAATCACAACCAGGTGATAACGATACTTCGCAGCTCCGAGCCAAACCAAAGGACACAACAACTTTACGACGCTCTTAAATTCAAATATGCACCCTTCGTAAAGAAAAAATCTGTAGTACACAAACCTGAACTCAAAAAAACGCATGCCGCTGAAATGCAAGCATTTTCAACGGGGTAGCGGCAATGTGGATTAATGCATGCGTGAAAACTCTTACTTTTTAACTTTTATCGAAAGCTTAGCCGAAGGCGTTCTCATGAGCGAAAGCGAATAAAAAGTAACAGAGAAAATTATTACAACACAATCTAGTTTTCTTTTTAATGCGATTGCCGTGGCTTATATGCTATAAGTATTGACTATCAGATATTTTACTATTTACTATCATTTTATTAACAAGTCCAAACACGTTTTTATTATCTTTGCATTTCTTTAACCATTGAAAAAATTTACTGTATGGTAATTGGTATATTAAAAGAGCCACAACACGAAAAGCGAGTTGCGTTACTTCCCGAAGCTGTAGTTAACCTTAAAAAACTAAATGTTGAGATGTTAGTTGAATCGGGAGCAGGAAATGGCGCATTTGTTAGCGACTCGGAATATGAACTGGCTGGTGCTAAAATCGAAAATCGCGAAAATGTAATTGGTAAAGCCGAGGTACTTTTACGCATATCAGCATTTACAACCGAAGAGATGAATAATTTGAGAGAAAACCAAGTTGTTTTGGCTGTTCTGAATCCACTAATGAGTATCGATTTGGTTAAACAATTGGTAGATAAGTCTATAACTTCTTTTAGTCTCGATACCATTCCGCGCACTTCTCGTGCACAGGCAATGGATATTTTGTCGTCCATGGCAACTGTGTCGGGCTATAGAGCAGTGTTGGATGCAGCGTTACATTTGCCACGTTTTTTCCCAATGTTTATGTCGGCTGCTGGAACAATAAAACCTGCCAAAGTGCTTATTTTGGGAGCTGGTGTAGCTGGTTTACAAGCAGTTGCTACATCGCGAAAACTTGGGTCAATTGTAGAAGTTTTCGATGTACGTGCCGCAGTAAAAGAAGAGGTGCAAAGCCTTGGCGGAAAATTTATTGAGGTTGAAGGCGCTAAGGACGATAAAGGTGCTGGAGGTTATGCTGTTGAGCAATCTGACGAATTTAAACAAAAGCAACGCCAACTTATACACGACCACGCAGTTAAGGCAAACGTGGTAATTTGTACTGCTCAAATACCAGGCCGACAAGCTCCAATACTATTAACTACCGACACTGTTAATTCTATGATGCCAGGTTCAGTTATTATCGACTTAGCCGCTTCAACTGGTGGCAATTGCGAGGTTACCCAAAACGGTAAAACTATTGTTAGCAATAAGGTTACTATTATCGGTAAATCCGATTATCCGTCGGATATGCCATTCGATGCCAGTAAAATGTTCGGTAACAATCTGTTAAATTTCTTAAAACTAATTATCTCGAAAGAAGGAAACTTAAACCTTAATTTCGACGACGATATTGTAAAAGGTACATGCATTACACACAACAAAGAGATTGTAAACGAACGAGTTAAACAACTTATTAACGCTTAATACTATGGAGAATATTCTAGCTTTTATTTTTGAATATAAGGAACCTATTTTTGCGATAATCCTTTCCATTTTTCTAGGCATCGAGGTTATTTCGCACGTTCCAGCAGTGTTGCACACGCCGCTAATGTCGGGGGCAAACGCTATACACGGCGTTGTTATTATTGGGGCAATTATAGTTATGGGTCATGCCGAAAATCCTGTGTCGATGATACTTGGATTTGTTGCCGTTGTTCTGGGTACACTTAACGTGGTTGGCGGCTTTGTTGTTACCGACCGAATGTTGGAAATGTTTAAGAAGAAAAAGAAGTGAGAAGATATCGACGCTTTAATATTCTCGTTAGCTTTTTAACATCTTTCAAAAATATATAAAATATCAGTCATGATTGGAACATACATATTAGAAATTAGTTACATAATAGCATCGGTGTTTTTTATTTTCGGTTTAAAAATGTTAAGTCATCCCGAAACAGCTCGCAAAGGCAACATTGTTGCAGCAATAGGCATGGTATTGGCAATTGTTTTCACAATAATTTTTCATAAAAAGGATGGACAATCCATTGGAAACGTAGGGTTTATACTTGCAGCTTTACTAGTGGGTACGGTAATTGGCTGGGTTGTTGCCAAACGCGTAAAAATGACGGCAATGCCACAGTTAGTATCGCTATTTAACGGTATGGGTGGTTTTTGCGCGGCATTAATATCGTTAATGGAATTCCCACATTTAGCACACGGCGCAGCAACAGCACCTGTTCTTACTGGCGAAGTACTAAGTATTTTAATAGGTTTATTTATTGGTAGCGTTTCGTTTTCTGGAAGTATGATTGCATTCGGAAAACTCAACGGTAACGTAGGCGACCTGCGTATTAAGTGGTTAAAGTATGTAAATATTGGAATGCTATTGATTATTATAGTATTTATTGGCTTTATTATGTCGAAAGGCGATGTTAATCCGCTGGATATTATGCCATTAATATACATTTTACTAGCTATGTCGCTGTTTTACGGAGTTTTATTTGTAATGCCGATTGGTGGAGCCGATATGCCAGTAGTAATATCGTTACTTAACTCGTTTACAGGTGTTGCCGCTGCAACTGGCGGATTTCTTTATAGTAACCAAGCCATGTTAACTGGGGGTATTTTAGTTGGCTCGGCAGGCACAATACTCACAGTATTAATGTGTAAGGCAATGAACCGCTCGTTACTTAACGTGGTAGTTGGTGTGTTTGGTGGTGGCGGAGCATCGGCCGATCAGGTTGATGGATCGATACGCGAAATTTCACTTTCCGACTCGGCTGTACTGCTTAGCTATTCGCAAAAAGTTGTAATTGTTCCAGGTTACGGTCTAGCAGTTGCTCAGGCTCAGCATCTTTGCCACGAACTGGAAAAACTTCTCGAAGAAAAAGGCGCTGAAGTTCGTTACGCAATTCACCCAGTAGCAGGTCGTATGCCTGGGCACATGAACGTTTTGCTTGCCGAAGCCGATGTATCGTACGATAAACTTATTGAAATGGACGACATTAACTCCGATTTGCCTAATACCGATGTTGTTGTAATTATTGGAGCGAACGATGTTGTTAACCCAGCGGCCGAAAACGATCCGTCGAGTCCAATTTACGGCATGCCAATTATACAGGCACACGACGCAAAAAATATTATTGTAATGAAACGAGGTATGGGCAAGGGCTACGCAGCCATCGAAAACGTGCTTTTCTTCAACGAAAAAACACGCATGCTTTTTGGCGATGCAAAATCGACATTGCAAAAATTGGTGGCTGAGGTAAAGAGTTTGTAAATATTTTTAACTTCGATTGTTTAGCAAGTTGATATAAAGCTGTTTACGCAAAGGCTCAATTTTTGGCTCTATCAATTGATGAAGTTGCTTCATTGCGTTCATAACGGCCAATAATCTCACGAGAAATCTCTGCCTTTTTTGCAAGTACATTTTGAGACCAAGCCTATTGCTCTCTAAGCTCTTCCTATCTGCCTCCTAAGTTCATGTTAATTATCGATGGAGCATATATGTTTACTAATTATCGCATATTTAGTTACTAAAAATTTACAATAAAAAACTTCTACTCCTTGTTTGTTTGTTTGAGAATGTAAGTTTACATTCGTGACCGATAGTTGACATAATGCTTCGGGTTCAATTTTTTTTACTTTGTATTTCATCAGCGTTTCAGCGTTTTTTTGGCTTCGTCCCAATCCACTGGCCTTTCAGGGTTCCTTCTTACTTTATCAAAGCGCTGCATTATTAAACGTTGATACTCCTCTGACGCCAAATGGATGTCACATCAGGCAAACACGATTAAACAAGCTAAGAAAGGTTCGATTTATAGTTTTGAATAAAACATAATGAATTCATAATGAATATTTTATTCGTTCTCTTCTACTATAAAACATACTGCTATAAGATTCTGTAAAATAAATTTCATTGCGTGTAAAAAACTACATAAATGATTTTACCTAAAATTTTAAAAAAATAATTACTTTGCGCTTTGTAAAATGAAATTGCATTATTTGAGTTAGCCATATGTTAGATTAAATTTCATCATATCCATAATTATAAATATATGAATATTAATTGGTTGAAATTTTATTGGTTTATTTTTCTATTTGTAAATATTCCTGTTTTATTGTGTAACGAGCAAATTCACGATAAATTAGTATTTGAATCAATTACAATTAAAAATGGACTATCGAGTAATATTATTAACACAATATATATTGATAAAAAAGGCTATTTATGGATAGGGAATGACAATGGACTTAACCGATATAACGGTTACACGGTTACATCCTATAAACATAACCCAGCCGACAGTACAACTATAGGCATTGGTTATGTTACCAATATATTGGAAGACGATAACAATAACCTTTGGGTAGCAACGAAAAATGGAGTGTCGATATTTAATTACAATACCGAAAAGTTTGTAAATAAATTCAATGCCGAAATATTAAACACTATAGTTACCCGTCTTTATCGCACAACCGCTGGCGAAATGTTAATTGTAACACGAATAGGTGTTTATAAATACATGTCGCAATTAAATACTTTCGAAAGATATTTCACTTCAAAAATTGATAGTTTTTCCAACATTTTGGTTCAGGATTCAATTGGCCACTATATTATAGGAACCTGGGGGCAAGGCATTGTAATATTTAGCAAAGACAGAACAAGATATTCACGAATTAATGTTTCGGATTCACACTATCGATCGAATATTATTGAAGATATTACTATAGGAAGTGATGGCAAAATATGGATTTTATCGCAAAATTGTTTGAACGAGTTACAAATAATTGATGATGGAAAAAATCTTAGCGGTAAGTTAATTTCACATTTAAAACTAAATGATCTGGAAAGTTCTTTCAGAAAATTTAATTCGCTTATAATTGATAATGGTGCAGCATGGATAGGAACTCAAAACGGATTAATAAAATATACAATCAATTCAGTCACTTGCAATTACATAGTTTCAGAAGGTAACAATAAGTCTCTCAAATCATTAAGCAATAATCATATTACATGCCTTTATAAAACAAAAACGTCCGATTTATTTATTGGCACATATCAGGGTGGCGTTAATTACCATTCAAAAACAATTGGCCGGTTTTCGGATGAATTTCCTGAAGTGAATAACAATAAAAAATTATTAATTAAGTACGTTAAGAGCATAAACCAAGACCTAAAAGGCGAAATTTGGGTGGGTACCGATTATGGAATTCTCAGATACTCAAAAGATTATAAATTAATTAAAACCTATACCCAAACAGGTAGCACCGGATCGTTGCGTGAGGGTGGCGTTAATTCAATTTTAACCGATAAAGCAGGTAATAAATGGATAGGATTGTGGGGAGGTGGATTTTTTAAATATATTAAAGAGAATGATAGTTTTAAAAGCCTATCGAAAAAGAAAATTAACGATAATTTCAATATCAATTTAACCGATCCAAAGTATTCAGGCGAACTATGTGTAAAAACGATATTACAGGACAAGAAAGGAACAATATGGATAGCGTATATTTTTGGTATACTTGACCTTTTCGATCCACAAAAAGAGGAGTTTATACATTACCATTTAAAATATGAGATAAAAAAACCCAATTTATTAATTACCGATATGGTGTCCGACGATAGTGGTAATTTATGGTTTGGCTCCACGGGTGCGGGACTAATTAAGTTTTCAATAAACGATAATAAATTTAAACTGTATAAGCTACCTTCAACTAAAAAAGGCAACAACTACTTCGAACAAACAAGTACCGACGTATATTCCTTATATTACGACGGCAATATTATTTGGCTAGGTACAGGTAATGGGCTAGAATCGTTTAACCCAGCTACCGAAAAATTCGAAAATTTTTCAACCAAATGGGGCTTAACACAATCAACAATTACTGGAGTTAAAGGTGATAATAAAGGTAATATATGGATGTCGACATTAAATGGCATAACTCAATACAATAAGGCTCGAGGTTTTTTTATTAATTACGACGAAACAGATGGCGTTTTGCCTAATGCCGATTTTGGATATAGAAATAACGAGAACAAATTATTTTTTGCAGGCGTTAATGGCATAACTTCCTTTTATCCCGATTCGATATTTGGCGCTACACCAATACCCCCTTTGGTGTTTTCTGATTTTAAACTATTTAATCAATCTATACCAATTGGGTCGGACATTTTACCCAAGCATATAAATGAAATTGACGAAATTAAATTAACACATAATCAAAATGTTTTTTCCATTGAGTTGGCCGCGTTAAATTACAACCAATCGTATAAAAACGAATACAAATGCTTACTTCAAGGATTTGACAAAGATTGGGTATTTTTAGGTTCGTCGAGAGAAATTAAATATACAAACTTAGAGCCTGGAACCTACTATTTTAGAGCTAAAGCATCAAATAACGAAGGTCTATGGAATGATAAAGGAAGAACTCTAAAAATTATAATACTGCCTCCGTGGTGGAAAACAATATATTTTAAAATACTAATTATTTTTCTGGTTATTTCATCAATTATTGGATATATACGGCTTAAAACAAGAAAGTTACGACTACAAAACGAAAAGTTATTTATAAAGGTAAAAGAACGAACTCGTGAAATTGAACATCAAAAGGAATTGTTGAATGATAGAGCTAATGAATTAAATGAGATAAACACCATATTGGTTGATAAACAAGAAGAGATAACAGTTCAGAAAAAGGAAATTGAAGCTACCAATTTAAATTTGGAAATTAAGAATAACCAGCTCGAGAAACAGAAGGAACAATTACTCCGACAAAAAAATCAGGTGGAAGAAATGTCGGCTAAAATTCATGAAGCCGATCAAATAAAACTTCGCTTTTTCACTAATGTTTCGCATGAATTCCGTACGCCTTTAACTCTAATAAGTGGGCCAATTGAAAATGCAATAAAAGAAGCTGAAAAAGTTAATGAAATTGGCATACTTAACAACCTTAGGCTGGCGCATCAAAATTCAAACAGGCTTCTTCGATTAATAAATCAGGTACTCGACATTTCTAAAATTGATGCAGGGTTAATTAAGTTGAAAGTAGAAAAGGGATTGATATATAATTTCGTATCAAGCATAATTGAAGTAAATCTCGAATATGCTTTTACGAGAGGAATAGTAATAAATTTCGAATCGAATCTAAAAGATTTCGAATGTTTTTTTGATGCAGATAAGCTTGAGAAAATTCTTTACAACCTGTTATCGAACTCAATAAAATATACCCCTTCAGGTAAAAATATAAATGTATCTCTAAACAATACTTCGCAACTTGGCGATGGAGAATCAAAGCCATATATAAGTTTAGTGGTTGCCGATGAAGGTGTTGGTATCGACAATAAGCATAAACAACTAATATTTCAACGATTTTACCAGATTGATGAAGCTAAACAATTATATTCGGGTACAGGAATTGGATTATCGTTAACGAAAGAGTTAATTGATGTGTACAGGGGGCAAATTCAACTTCAAAGCGAAATAGGACAAGGCACTACTTT
>JANYAP010000012.1 GCA_025361285.1 Bacteroidales bacterium
TTAGTACCTGGAAATTCGGTTTCAGAGTCATTTAAATGAATGCATATTTTTTGCACAGCTTCATTGTCCCTATTGGATGCCATGCTATACAAAGTTACTGTTAATGTTTTGTTATTATAATCCGGTTCTATATCGGCTTGACTAAAGATAACACTTTTAACCAAAGCTCTTCTTTCATCTTTCGATCGTTTATAGTGTGGGACTATAAGGTTGACAAAAGCTGTCTCGGCGCGGTAGCAAATCATTTTTACTATATTTTGTATGTGCTTGCTTTGGGTTGTAAGTTTATTGTAGCGTGTGCTTTCTGGCATTTGTCCAACGGTAATATAATAAGGCTGTTGCTTACGTTTTTCAATTATATTTTTCTGATCCTGTTCAAGTAGATCTATTTCTTCTTTTGCTTTTAATTGTTTTTTAATGTTCTCTGCGGTTTGCTCCAATGGTGTTTTATTGTTCTGTTCAATCAATTCAAAGAGCTGAGCCTTGCGCCGAGCCGTTTTTTCTCTTGTTTTCTTGAGCTGATGTGTTAAATTACTGTACTCCCGATTAACCACTTTAGTGTTTGTATCTAATTCATCAATACCATATTGTGTTATTCTATCCAGGTCGTATTCCTGCCTCATATATCGGAAAAAGTTTTCCTGTGACCAACGTGCAAACATGTTAATAGCAATCAATACAATGCTTAATACTTTGTTTGTTGTTATGATGCTTGTTTGATGCCCATCTTTGGAGAGTTCGCGGACTTCACGCATTTTTACCCCATCAACTTCTATTTGCTTTTCCTTAAGGATCATGGTTGTTTTGCCCATGTGCGTATCAACCTCTATTTCTTCAAAATCGGTTTCTTCCCAAAGGTCTTTTACATTTTTATTGTATGTGAGTACTGCCACACGATAGGTATCCCATAATCGACCAAAAAATGTGGGGCTATACGCTTCACGGTCAAATGCAATTGTATACACAGGGGTGTCGGGGTCAGATGGTAAAAGGTCTGTTGGCTTATTCTGTTTTACCAACTCGTTTAGCTGTGGAATAATATTTTGCTCAATGATGTGTTGAAGTTTTTCATTTACTTGTCCTGTTATAAAGAAATAGGGCAGACCTTCGCCATTGTTTACCCAAAACTCAACCATACCGGGTAAGCATAACTTCTGTCGGCTAACGTGTTTTTTTCCTAAATTGGCCAAATGACCATGATATACCTGAACATGACCATCGGTATAAAATATGGCGGGTTGTTCATCGTTTATCCATTGCTCGGCAAGAGAAGAATTCCATTCTCCAGCCTTTTTTTGGAGTACAAGTTCTTTAATCATACCCCGCAAACATTTAGCTTCGGGACAACGGTCTATACCCATTAATTTACCAAATTCGCCAGGCTGGATATGTTTAAATTGCTCTACCGATTTGATGCGGCATAAAAGCATGAAGGCTAGTGTTAGCATAGCCTGATCATAGTTGTAATAACCACCAGACCGACTCAAATAGTGATTTTGATAGGCCAACAAGCCATTGGCTAATAAAAATGGAAGCAGCAACAACACCCCACCATATTCAACACTCTGACATGGCTCGAATTGGACATGGCATTTCTCGCCAATACCCAAGGCCGATTCAATACGTTCATCAACCCTTGTAGCTCCGATGCCCAACCCCTGGCCAGCTATGGTATCAACTTTATTTCTCTCTTTTGGCGTGCTACCCGATGGTTGCGTTAGTGCTTTTTTTTTAAAGTCCCGCTACGTAAATGGTAGCGAATAGCCCCCTCGCTTACCCCCAATTGTTTGGCTGTGCCTTTTTGTGAATAACCTTCGTTTAAAAGGTTCTGGGCTGCTTGTAATTTCTCTTCTTTCATCTTATGGCATTGGCCTCTGTCGTCTTCCCTGTTGAAAAACCATGATGTGCCTTTTTCTTCCAATGCCTTTTTGTAGCGTTGGATATTTTTAACTTGAACGCCCAATGCACGGCTAAGTTCAACAATTGTACAAAGGCCGGTAGTTGTTAGGTTGGCCATCGTATAACGGTAAGTATTCAAATCATCCTTTGAATGACAATAAACAGGTGAGCCATTATGAAGGTAAAAAACAAAATCGTCTTTGGCAAAAAATCCAACCGATGAATTAATCATTTTTGTATTTTCGGGAAAAATGGGCAACTGCATTTGCATGACTTTTTTTGCCGAAATATAGGATATTTTTATTTACGATAGTAGTTGGATATTTAATTGATAATCAGATATAGGGTCAGGAGGTCTGATGATTAATAGTGTAAAATTTAAATGTGTGTTAGATACAAATGTCATATATCCACTTTGGATACGTGATTTATTGATGTGGTTTGCTTATTACGAACTCTATACTCCTAAGTGGAGCAGCAACATATTTGACGAGTGGATTTCAGTAATGATTAGAAAAGGAATTGAAGAGAATGAGGCTTTAAAACGTGCCGATAAAATGAATCTCGCTTTCCCGGATGCCCTAGTACAAAATTACGAACCATTAATAGATTCACTAAAACTTCCTGATTTAAATGATAGGCATCGTTTTAGCTGCAGCCATAAAAGCCAATGCCGACCTTATAATTACCAATAATTTAAAAGATTTCCCAGTTGATTATTTGTCAAGTTTTGGATTAAAGGCAAAAACACCTGATGACTTTTTTACAGATATTATTGACTTGAACCATAATTTATCTGTTCAAGCATTTAAAAAACTAGTTTTAAACAAAAGGAATCCTCCATTTAATGAATATGATGTACTTGATATTTCTAGAAACAATGGATTAAAAGATACTGCTAACTATCTTCATGCTCTAATTTAAAAAACAATGAAAGTAGAACGTTGGTACTTTTTAAAGCCAGTTTGGAGAAAGCTTTTTCTTTATAAATTGTACTATATTTGCAACAGCTGAAAAAATAACAAAACTTCAAAGGGCTGATTTACATAGTATATAAATAGAAACAGAGGATAATCAATGCGTCCACAACGTCTAATAAATTCATAAACAAAAACTGTTACAACTTCCAAAATTTTCATCGTTAAAAATGATAAACATGCCTAAACTATTCATACTTACTGGTGCTGGTGTTAGTGCCGAAAGTGGCATAAAAACTTTTCGCGACAGCGATGGTTTATGGGAAGAATACGATGTTATGACGGTGGCAAGCATTGACGGTTGGCACAAAAACCCGCAACTAGTTTTGCAGTTTTATAACGAACGCCGCAAACAACTCGAAACGGCGCTTCCGAACGCAGCCCACATTGGTTTGGCCGAATTAGAAAAATATTTCGAAGTAACTATAATAACTCAAAACGTTGATAATCTGCACGAACGTGGCGGAAGCACAAATGTAATTCATTTACATGGCCAACTTACCCAAGTTACTAGTTGCAACGATTCGTCGTACATTGAAGATATAGGTTATAATGAAATTAAATGGGGCGACAAATGCCCCAAAGGTGGACAAATACGCCCATACATAGTGTGGTTTGGCGAAGCAGTGCCAGTATTTGCACAAGCAAGCCAAATGGTACGAAATGCCGATGCTTTTGCCGTAATAGGCACATCGTTAAATGTTTATCCGGCAGCAAGCTTGCTAAACTATTTACCATACAATATTCCTATTTACCTTATCGACCCTAACGACGTTCCATCGCCTTCTCACAAAAAAATTGATGTTATAAAGGAAAAAGCTAGAGAGGGCGTGCAAATACTTACAAAAAAGCTAATTAAACAGTTTAATATCAATGCATAAACATACAATTATTTTTCGAATATCACTTTTAGTCCTTCTCTCCTACCCTATTTCGCTAACAGCGCAACGTTTCGAAGGTGGTTTTTTAGGCGGTATTGTAGCCAGCCAAATAGATGGCGATACATACTGGGGATACAATAAATTTGGCTTTTCGGGTGGGGCTTACGTTTCAACTCCTTTATCGCAAAAGAGCAATATTCAGCTCGAAATTAAATATATACGTAAAGGAGCAAACAAAAGCGCCACCGAGCAAGATCCAGTTCAATTCACTCGTCAACTAAATTATATCGAACTGCCTGTTTTGGTGCAACTTACTACGAGTAAAAAAATTGCATGGGAAGGAGGCGTTGGCGTTGGATATCTTTATTCATTTACCGAAAGTGATGCTACTGGTTTGCTTCGTGCCGATCAATATGCCGACTTAAAACCACTTGATATAAATATAGTACTAGGAATGAATTATGCCTTAACCGATCATTTAAGTGCAAACGTTCGTTTTTCATATTCGCTTTTGCCAATAACAGCCAGTGTGCCGCAGTACACCCAACATTATAAAAGTGGTTTTTACAACAACCTGTTTAACATAAGTTTATATTACAATTTAGGAAAGAAATAATGACAAGCAAACCACCAAAAATTGTAGTTTGTGTTACTGGTGCCAGCGGTTCCATTTATGCTAAAGTATTATTGAACAAACTATTAATACTAAAAACTCAGGTAAGTGAGGTGTCGGTGGTGTTTTCCGATAAAGGCAAAGAAGTTTGGGAATTCGAACTAGGCGAATCGATTAACAGTGTGTCTTTTAAGCAATACGCACGTTCCGACTTCTTCGCGCCTTTTGCATCGGGCAGCTCCGATTATACTGTTGCCATTGTTTGCCCATGCTCAATGGGAACGTTGGGCCGCATTGCCCACGGCATTTCCGACGACCTTATTACCCGCACCGCCGACGTAATACTTAAAGAACGCCGAAAACTTATACTGGTAACCCGCGATACCCCACTAAACCTGATTCATATAAATAATATGAAACTTATAACCGAGGCGGGCGGAATAATTTGTCCGGCCTCGCCATCGTTCTACTCAAAACCAACAACAATAACGGAACTGGTTTCTACTGTAATCGATAGAGTTATAGCACTTGCTGGTTTAGAGATAGATACGTACAAATGGAATAGTTAATAATTAAGCAGTTGCAGCAACTGCAATGCTAACCTTCACATTTTCGGCTTGTTGCAATGCTTCCACACATGCCTCTAAAGTAGCACCAGTTGTAATAACATCATCAACAAGCAATACGTGTTTATTTGCGAAAAAGATGGTATCGGTAATTGCAAAAATGCCATCTACATTAGTCCACCGTTCGTATCGGTGCTTTTTGGTTTGCGTTGTATTTGCAGCCTTACGTATAAGATTCTTTTTATCAAGTGGTTTGCCCAATATCTCGGAGATTCCGCGCGCTATACATTCGCTTTGGTTATAGCCTCTTTTGCGAAGTTTACTTTTATGTAACGGAACCGAAACAATCACATCTACAAATGCATACGAAGTATCTTTTAAATCGTGTCCTATAATTTTGCCCAACTCCTCCCCTATTTTCTGCTCGTCTCTATACTTAAGTTTATGCAATAATGTCTGCACATGGCCACCCTTATTAAAATAAAAGTGTGCCGTCGCAGCTTGAACATGCACTCTACCCCAAAAATTTTTAGCTACAATATTTTCGGCATCGAGATGAAAATTTGTTTTCGGAAGCTCAACTAAACACTGCGTGCAGAGAAACTTTTCGTTACGCATTAGGTTACTATCGCACGAGGCGCAAATCTGCGGAAAAAAAAGAGATATAAAATCGGAAATGTATTGGAAAAGTTTATTCATAAAAACAACATAATACCTTAACAATCAACAAAAATTCATTCGAAATGAATATGAATTTATCCTCACCAACACAAAAGTTTCGGTTATACTCTAATCTTTTTGAAAAAATTAAATATATTCAACTATAACCGAAATACTTTGCGTGATATAACTCAACCATCATTTAACCAACGCTTTATCGCTAATTAATTTTTCCTTCGCAGCTTTTTTCTTCACTTTCATAGAAAACGAAAAAAAAGTAAACGCACTCCCAACAACCGATCCCAAAACAATACAAATAATAATTACTAGCGAAAGCGAACTACTTAACTCCCAAAAAAACAGCTTAATGGTTACCGAAGCAGCATTTTGAACAGCAAAAACAACCATTATCAACGCTGAAAACAATCCAACAAATAGAGATTTAGGCATATAGCTCAGTATTTTAATTGTAAAGTAAAGATATTCAAACTTTCGAATAACAACCAATATCTTTTTGTAGTTTTGCCACGTTAATGGCATATTTAAAACAAACGTAACAGTACAAATGACCCCATATCTTAAGCAAATAGCTAATCTGCTTTATCGCCTTTCGGTTATTATCGTTTTCTTTAGCGTATGTCGATTATTATTCTATATCTTTAACCATCAATCGTTTGCCGAAAATTCGTTTTTCGACATAATAAAAGTCTTTTTTTTCGGAATCCGTTTCGACTATTCTACTGTTATTCAGTACAATTTACTACTTCTATTGCTCTATCTGATTCCGTTTAATTTCGTTAATTTAAAAAGATATAATCAAGTGGTTGGATTTCTGTTTTATGCCGTCAACTTCTTTTTAATATTACTCAATTTAATTGATTTAGAGTACTTTAAATATACTGGCAAACGCACAACTGCCGATATTTTTAACTTCATTGTCATGAACAACGACGTAGCAACTCTTCTTCCTCAATTTCTGATGGATTTTTGGTATATATGTATTATATGGCTCACATTTATACTATTAGGCGTTTATCTCATAAAGCACAGCCCTTTCAAAAAAATTGAACCATTTCAATTCTCTATTAAACAAGCCATTAGTGCTGGCTTACTTTTCATTTTAATTCCTGCAACACTCTTTATTGGCGCTCGTGGAACAGGTTTGAAACCTATTCGCATAATTTCGGCGGCTCGTTACACGCACTCGCAAAATATTCCTCTATTACTAAATACGCCATTTACCATACTTCATACAATTAATAATGAGATACTTAAGCCAATTACATATTTTACTTCTAATGAACTCGATAGCATATTCTCTACCACCAAACAACCTAATATACAAACTATTACCCGTACCAACAACGTAATAATAATAATACTCGAAAGTTTTTCGAAAGAATTTATCGGCTCGCTAAACGGAAATACTGGTTACACGCCATTTCTCGATAGCATTATTCGTAACGGCTTGGTATTCGAAAATGCTTTTGCCAACGGAAAGCAATCAATTCAAGCTTTGCCTGCCATTTTTGCTTCGTTGCCCGCTCTAATGGAAATGCCATATATTTCGTCGCGTTATTCGGGTAATCGTCTTAGCGCATTGCCATCAATACTGGGTGCAAACGGTTATCATACCTCATTTTTTCATGGTGGACGAAATGGTACAATGGGTTTCGACGAGTTCTGCAATATTGCAGGCATTAAGCACTATTACGGTTTAAATGAGTACGTTGGACTAAACGCCTTCGATGGTAACTGGGGAATTTACGACGAGGAATTTTTGCAGTTTTACGCCGAAAAACTCAACACCTTTCCTCAACCATTCTTCAGCTCGGTATTTACGTTATCATCGCACCATCCTTACAACATTCCCGATAAATACAAAAAAACAATACTAGCTCCTAATCAGCAACTTATGTCTATTACATATGCCGATTTTGCACTAAAACAATTTTTTAATTCCATCGAAAAAATGCCTTGGTTCAAAAATACGCTGTTCGTTTTTGTAGCCGACCATACAGCAAAGGAACAAACGTCTCAATACGGCACACGGGCGGGCATATACCGTATTCCAATTGTCTTTTATCATCCAGGGAAATCTATGCTGAAAGGGAAACGAACAGATGTAGCTCAACAAACAGATATTATGCCTTCTATATTAGATTATTTGGGCTATAAAAAGCCGTATTTTGCTTTCGGGCGAAGCATATTTTCAGAAGAAAAAGGTTACGCAATTAACTATTCTGGAGGTATATACCAATATTTCGAAGACAATTATTTGCTTTCCTTCGATGGCGAAAAGCCAATTGCTCTTAATAATATAACATCAGATATATATTTGAAAACAAATTTGTTAGCCGATTCTACCCAATTAGCTTCCCAAATGGAAACTAAAACGAAAGCCATTATTCAGCTATTTACTTCAAAAATGATTGATAATAAGCTATTTATCCCCCAAACGTACTAAACGTTCCCTTAATTTGTATTTCCTTAGGTGTATTATTAAGAACTGGTATAGTAGCCTTATTAAGAACTTGTTGCGCGTAATTACCCATAATAAGGTTTGTAATGCTACTTTGTTTTTCGGTACTTATCGATATCAAATCGGCATTAATCGAATTAGCATATTCCACAGTTAAATCGGCTACATTATCGCCAAAAATAGATTTGTTTACAACCTCTATATTTTTATTCTTCAAAAAACTAGTTATCTGTTTCGAGTACGATGCCAACCGCTTATTAACCACAATACTACGCGACGAATTTATTTCTACAACATGCACTTCGGCACCAAAAATTTCGGCAATTTCGGCTGTAAAAGGTACTTTTTGTCGCGTTTCGGGCATTACATCTATAGGTAAAACAATCTTCTTTATATATTTAGGAACTAAACCCTTACGTATAGCAATAACAGGCCGCGAAGTAGCAGAAATTATTTTAAACGCATTACTACCAATAAAAAACTCCTCGAAGCCCGATGCTCCATGCGTAGAAGCTGCTATTATGCTTTCTTTATACGATTCGCTCTGATTTACAATCTCTTCATAAACCTTTGGACCCTTTTTAATTATGTACCGCAATTTCGAATTATTCCCAAATCGGTTCGAGTAATCGAGTACTATTTTGTCGAACTTTTCCTTAGCCATATTATACTCTTCTCTAACGGCACTAGGGAAATGCTCGGCTGTCTTCTTCTGCACATAAACCATTTGCACATTCAAATACAACTTGGTCGAAAACAGAATTGCTAACTCTAATCCCTTAAGCGAATCGTCCGAAAAATCAATTGGCACAATAAAATTTTTTATCATCGATAGTCTTTGATTTATTTCAATATGCCAAGTTACAAAATATTTTAAATTTGTTAATGATTCTGTCCAAAATCCCTAATAATATTTTGTACCTTTGGTTAATTGTTGTAATGTATTATTTAATTACTTATCAATTAAAATTAACATAACTAATAATGAAACAAGTTGTAATAGGCGTTGACATTGGTGGAACTTTCACAAAATATGGAATTGTCGATAAAGATGGTAACGTATTGATAGAAGGATCGATGCCAACAGACACATTCGATAACGTTAATGATTATCAAAAAGCTCTGTTCGGCGAACTTGAAAAAGCTATTAAGCCTATTAAAAACGACATCGAAATTAAAGGCGTTGGATTTGGAGCTCCTAATGGAAACTACTACAAAGGCACCATCGAAAATGCCGCAAACCTAAAATGGAAAGGCGTAATTCATTTTGCCGAATTATTTAAAAAGTATTTTAATGTTCCAGTAGTCCTTACCAACGACGCTAATGCCGCGGCTATTGGCGAAGGTTTATACGGGGGAGCTAAAGGTCTACGCGATTATATCGTAATAACCTTAGGAACTGGACTTGGTAGCGGATTAGTAGCTAATGGCGAACTTATTTACGGTTTCGATGGCTTTGCCGGCGAACTGGGTCATATAATGGTTGAACCTAACGGACGCCAATGTGGCTGCGGAAAACTAGGTTGCTTGGAAACGTATTGCAGTGCAACAGGCATTAAGCGTACTGCTTTTAAACTTATGTGCGATATGTCCGTAGATAGTGAGCTACGCAAATACAATTACCACGAATTAACTTCCGAAATAATTTTCGAAGCCGCAAAACATAACGACCTTATTGCTATAGAAGCATTTAAATATACAGGGTACATACTTGGCATAAAATTAGCCGATGCCGTTGCCCATACTACTCCCGAAGCAATTTTCCTTTTTGGAGGATTGGCAAAGTCCGGCGAAATAATTTTCAAACCAACCATAGAAAGCTTCGAAAAACACCTTTTGCCTATTTATAGAAATAAAATTAAAATACTTCCTTCGGGCTTACAGAACAAAAATATTGCTGTAATGGGTGCAAGTGCACTAATTTGGAAAGAATTAGGCAAGTAACACACTAATTAATAATGCTATAGCCGCCAGATCTAGTTTATATCTTTAAATTAGCTATGGCGGCTTTTTATTTATTAATTCAACTAGAAAACGCACTACAAATGAGCATATTAACAATTAACAAAATTCAATAATTATTGTTAATAAGTAGTTAATAGTTTTGAAATAATAATGGTAAAATAGTTTTGAAATCAAATATTCACTATTGTATATCGCTTTTTTTAAACCTTACAAATTTTAACCGTATTATTTAAGGTAAAGTAATCAACCGAATTTCAACATAAAATATACAAAAAAACCTTAAAAATTATCAATCTTTGTGGCTATTAACAAATGTTAATAACTAAAATAAATATCTGATAATTAGAGTGTTAATTTTCATACCTAGTGTTAATAAAATAAGTTTTTTTCTTAATAACGAAAAAACCTACAATAAACCCAGTTTTTTGCCAACACTATTAACAGCCTATTATTACTATTATATTTTATTTAAATTAAAAGAAATAATATAAATATAGTGTTTAAATGAATAAACTATTAAAAGAAAAAAGTAACTTAAATATCAATCTTAATAAAACCGAGTTAATTGTTGAGATTAAGAAATTATGTAAGCAACGCAATGCCATTATTTTGGCTCACTATTATCAAGAAGCTGATATACAAGATATTGCCGATTTTGTTGGCGATAGTCTGCAGTTATCGCAGCAAGCGGCTAAAACTCAGGCCGATATAATTGTTTTCGCTGGCGTTAATTTTATGGCCGAAACAGCAAAAATATTAAGTCCTTCCAAAACAGTGTTGTTGCCCGATTTAAAAGCTGGTTGCTCCTTATCCGATTCGTGCAATGAGGTCGATTTTAAAGAGTTTTTAAAGCTATACCCAAATCATACTGTTATTTCGTATGTAAACACTACAGCTAAAATTAAGGCTTTAACCGATATTATTTGTACTTCGTCTAATGCATTGGGTATAGTTAACTCGTTGCCTATTAGCGAGAAAATACTTTTTGCACCCGACAGAAACTTAGGTAGTTACATTAAAAGCATTACTGGTAGAGATATGATTATTTGGGATGGCGCTTGCCATGTACACGATAGATTCTCGCTCGAAAAAATTGTTAAACTGAAAAGCGAATTTGATGATGCCAAAATTATTGCTCACCCCGAATGCGATAAAACTATTTTGGTTATTTCCGATTTTATTGGTTCTACTTCTGCATTATTGGGTTATGTTCAAAGTAACGCATCTACCTCATTTATTGTATGTACCGAATCGGGAATTTTACATCAAATGAAATTAGCAATGCCTCATAAGACTTTCATTCCCGCACCACCCAACGATTCTACCTGCGCTTGCAACGATTGCCAGTTTATGAAATTAATAACTCTCGAAAAAATTTATATGAGTTTAAAATATAATAAATTTGAAATTAATTTAGACGAAGATATTCGAGCTAAAGCAGAAATACCTATACGACGAATGCTTGCTATTTCCGAGAAATTAGGTTTCAAATAGTTGATTATGAGAGTTTTATTTGTATTTTCATTTTGTATATTTAATACTTTTGCTTTTAGCCAAACTGCTAACCAACAGAATGGATATGTGAAAATATACTATCCCAACGGAAGTATATCCAGCGAGGGAATTATGATTAATGGTAAGCCCGATGGATATTGGAAAACATATTTTGCTAATGGCGTTATTAAGTCCCAAGGTAATCGTCGTAATCATTTGTTAGACAGTGTTTGGGTGTTTTTTAATGAAGTTGGCGATACTTTAGAGAAAATAAATTTCGTGTTGACTAAAAAAAATGGATTTTATTATAGATATTCGTCAGTGGATCAACTTAATACAAATAGGAGAAATGTTATTATTTCTAAGGAATTGTACGTTAACGATTTAAAGGAGGGATTGTCATATTACTATTATCCTGATGGTTACATTCACGAAACTATTCCCTATAGAAACAACAAAAAGCATGGTTTAGGTAAAGAATATGATAAAAATGGCGTAATTATTACTACTTATGATTTTTTCAATAATTATATTACTGATAAACAAACTATTAATCGTGTTTTTAATGGTTTCAAACATGGTATTTGGAAGGAATTTTACGACAATGGAGCAGTTAAAACAGAAAAGGAGTATAATTCCGATCAATTAACTGGTTTTGCAAAGGAGTTTGATAAACAAGGTAATACAACACTAAACCTGCTTTATCGTAACGGAAAACTTATCGATATTCCCAAAAGTGATAGTTTAGGTATCGACGAAAAAATTGAATATTATTCGTCGGGTAAAGTCGCAAAACGAGGGTTTTATAGAAAAGGTATTCCTATTGGTATTCATCGAGAATACGATGAAAATGAGAAAGTTATTAATTCGTTTATATATAACGAATTAGGAAGTATTGTTAGCAAAGGTATTATAAACGACGATGGTTCCCGCGAAGGTAATTGGACTTATTTTTTCGACGAGGGCATAAAAAAGTCCGAAGGAGTTTTCATAAATAATCGTCAAAATGGACAATGGAAATTCTTTACTAAAAATGGTGTAAATGAACAAGTTGGTAGTTTTAAAAATGGTGTTCTCGATGGTGAATGGAATTGGTATTACGAAAACGGTAATCCTTTACGAACCGAATTTTTTATAAACGGCCGAAAAGATGGTAAATTTGTCGAATTTTCGTTATCGGCTGATACTATTGAAGTTGGCTGGTACTTTGAAGGCGAAAAAAATGGCTTTTGGAAAACAATTTCGGGCGATAATATTGAGTATGGAAATTACTTAAATGGCTTAAAGGACGGCATTTGGAAGCAATATTTTACTAATGGAATATTGTCGTACCAAGGTAATTTTATTCAAGGCAATGCCGATGGTAAGCATTTATTTTTTTTTGAAGATGGACGTGTTCGCGAAGAGCAATTTTATGTAAACGGAATTAAAGAAAAAATTTGGCGTAAGTATTCTACTGAAGGTGCTGTGCTTATTACCGTTACCTACGAAAGCGATACGGAAACACGTGTTAATGGCTTTAAACTCGAAGTTTTAAAGAAAAACTAACTAATGGATGATATCGATATCAGAGACAGTGCTTCTGATGACAAAGAAAAGGAATTTGAGAAAAATGTTCGACCAGCCGATTTTATCGATTTCTCTGGACAGAGTAAAGTTGTTGAGAATTTGAAAATATTTGTTAAGGCTGCCAAAATGCGGAAGGAATCGCTCGATCATGTGCTTCTGCATGGACCTCCCGGATTGGGTAAAACCACTTTATCGAATATTATTGCTAACGAACTTGGTGTAAACATGAAAGTTACATCGGGGCCTGTTCTCGATAAACCTGGCGATTTGGCTGGAATACTTACAAATTTAAACGAAAACGACGTTCTTTTTATCGATGAAATTCATCGTTTAAGTCCTGTGGTTGAGGAGTATCTGTATTCGGCAATGGAGGATTTTGTAATCGACATTGTTTTAGACAAAGGTCCTAATGCTCGTTCCATTCAATTGAAACTTAACCCGTTTACCCTAATTGGTGCTACAACTCGTTCCGGATTGTTAACTAGTCCACTTCGCGCTCGTTTCGGTATTAATAGCCATTTGGAGTATTATGAAATTTCGGTTTTGGAAAAGATAATTATTCGATCTGCATCCATTCTAAACATAAAAATTGAAGACAATGCTGCTACCGAAATAGCTTTTCGCAGCCGTGGCACTCCTCGTATCTGTAATGCATTACTGCGTAGGGTGCGCGATTTTGCACAAGTAGTAGGTAATGGGTACATCGATATAGATATTGCTCGATATGCCTTAAATGCGCTTAATATTGATAAAAACGGGCTCGATCAGATGGATCATAAGATAATGCGCGTCATCATCGAAAAATTTAGTGGTGGCCCAGTAGGTTTAACTACTATTTCAACTGCCATCGGTGAGGATTCTGGAACAATTGAGGAAGTTTATGAACCTTATTTAATTCAGGAAGGTTATATAAAGCGCACACCTCGTGGTCGCGAGGTTACCGAATTAGCTTACAAATGTCTTAATATTATTCGTCAACCCAATCAAGGTAAATTGTTTTAAATTATTCAACCATGAAAAATTTTAT
>JANYAP010000013.1 GCA_025361285.1 Bacteroidales bacterium
AAAACCCTTTCAGTATGCATTTACTGACTGGGTTTTATTCAATCTTAAATAGTTGTGTTTAAATAAATTATATAACTTGCAGAAAAATATTACGTTATTGTGTTTTTTGGATGTAAAGCAATAAAAAATTAATTCAATAAAATATGTTAAGACTTGAAAATTACCTCGCTAAATTCCTTCTAATTAGAAACTTCAATGCAATTTCAAAATTTATTGTATTGCTGTTTATTGTTTTTATTGAAACAACATTGTCTGCTCAAACAAACGCTAAGCCTGCCGATAAATTTGTTGATATGATAGGTGTTTGTTGTCATTTTTCTACTAATTGGAATCAATATACTAATATCCCCACCGATTCGCTACGCGAGAAAACAGCAACATCGGCTGCTATTAACATGCGAATTAGGCATTTACGCGACGGTATCTATGGTTGGAAGGGCGGCACCGAGGATCTTGACGCCAAAGGGCGTGGGGTAGTTGAGCGGTTTTCGGCAATATCGCAGGCTGGATTAGATGCAGGAATACCTGGAGGATTAACCTGGATTATTACCGATAATACCGACGATTGGAAAAGGTTGCGCGACGATTATTTAATTCCTTTAGGCAATAAAGTTATTGTGTTGGAAGGTGCCAACGAAAACATGGGAACCACTGGCAATACGCAGGCATACCAACAAATTAAAAACTGGTGGAACAATATTTTACCATCGTTGCCTAACCTAAAAATAGCCACCAATACAGGGCCAACAGCAGCTTGCGAAATACTGAATGCCGGTTATATTGGCGATTATGTTCATTATGGCAATGCGCACCCATACCATTTTTGGCCTCCGGTTAAACCTTGGGGTAAAGTTTCTCATTGTAATTTTAACAGTACTTGTGCCCCACCAACAATTTCGTTATGGAAAGCACCCGACAACAACGGCGGAACAGTTGGCTATTTGGAAGCTACTCGTTATAAAAGAGTTAGAGCCGACCAACCCATGATTTTTACCGAATGGGGCTACCCTACCAGTGCTTTAGTTCAACAAGGTTGGGGTGTTAACGAAGATGTTGCTGCAAAGTACGTGCTACGAGGTTTTCTCGAGCATTTTAATGAAGGTATTATTTACTCGTGCCATTACCAACTTATAGATCCTAAGCTTGAAGTACCCGCTAATACCGATGCTGAAAATTATTTTGGGTTAGCAAATTTTGACGGTTCGCTTAAACAAAGTGGTTTGGCTCTAAAAAGAATTATTGAATTACTCGAAGACTCAGGAAAAACTGACATTTCAACCCATCCTTTAAATTATACACTAAGCAGCCATAGTGGCTTAAGTTTTACCGACGACAGCAGTGCCTTAACCAATGAAATTCACCAATGCCTAGTTCAAAAATCCGACAGCACATACTACCTTATTCTTTGGCAGGAAGCGTTCAGCACCAATTCAAAAGGCATTACAATTGATGTTCCTACAGCGGATGTTAAAATTTCGTTCGATAAAAATATTAGTAGGTTAAGAGCATTCTTACCCGCAACCACCGACAATTCAAGCCCAACTATTGATACAACCAATATTTCGTCGATAACTGTTGGTGTGCCCGACCATCCTTTGGTAATTGAGATAATTGAAAAAACTGGCAATATTCCTGTTACAGGAATAAATATAATTACTGATGTTGACACTTTAAAAGTTAATGCCACAACTCAATTAAGTGCTGAAATTGTTCCGGGAAATGCTACTATTAATAGAGTTAGTTGGAAAAGCAGCAACACATCTATTGCAACTGTTAGTTATAGCGGACAAGTTATGGGTAAAAACGAAGGTGATGTTACAATAACCGCAACCTCACTCGATGGTAATTTCTCATCAAGCTATTTATTAAAAATAATATCGGTGACTGTTGTGAAAATATCGGTAAGCCCCAAAAAGGATTCTCTTAATGTATTTTCAGCAACACAACTTACAGTAGTTTTTAACCCAACTGACGCTTCAAAAAAAAACATAAATTGGTATTCGAGTAATACATCGGTTGCTATTGTAAATGAAACTGGGTTGGTTACAGCGCTTTCGGAAGGTAATGCCACAATCACTGCTACCACAGTAGATGGCAACAAAACAGATACTTGTGAGATATATGTAAATAAAATAAGACCCATTTCGTGGGTTATTATTGACAATAAAAGTACTTCGTGGACTATGAGTGGCTATGCCGATGATTTATGTCCAACTTGTTATAATGGCACAGTCCATTCCACGAATATTATAAACGGTTATGCGCAAACTACTTTTTCGGGCACTGATGTTGAAGCATATTGCGAAGCTTGGAATGGCGCAGGGATTGTGGAAGTATTTATTGATGGTGTTTCAAAAGGATTGTTTTCTCAGAGTAATGAGCCTTTTGGTGGCGCCAAGATATTTGCTACTGTTAGTGGTTTAAAAGATACTGTTCATACCATAAAAATCGTTTCGACATCTACCAATTGGACAAGTATAGATTATATTAGGTATGTTGTTAACGAAACCCCTCCTGAAGGTGTGTTAAGCGGTTCGGTTATATTCGAAACTGCACCTGTAAATCTTTCGAGTAATACATCAGATTGGAAGCATTTTCGTAATAACGATCATAAGAAAATTGGCACTAAAATAAATTTCATCCATAATTACGCCGTTATTGGAGGTACAGCTTCATTTTATTCCGATGGTTTAACTAATTTTTCTTGGTCAAGCGGACTTCCAACATTTACTGGCACCAACAACACCAACGGTGTATCAATGCAAGGTATTGGCAAAGGTTTTACTTTTACCGTTAATGCCGATGATGCCGATACATTAAAAATATATGTTAGTGGGTATAATTCTGGGGGGGCATTGATTGCGCAGTTATCGAACTTTGCTGCAACCGATTATGTAAACATAATAGAAACTACCGCAGACAAATGGGATGCTGTTTATACTCTTATTTATAATGCAAAGCAAGCCGGCAAAACCCTTACCATTACATGGATACAGGCAACTGGCGACGGCGATATTAGGCTTCAGGCTGCCTCAATTATGGATAGAGAAAAAGTTACTAAAATTGCCGAATTTGAAGATTATAATAATATTGAAATATTTCCAAACCCGGCTATCAGTGGAAAAGTAACCCTTTACGCAGAGCAAACAGGCTTATTAAGAATTACTGATTTGTCGGGCAAAGTAATACGGAACTTAGTAATTTCAAATACAGGTAATACAGATATTGATTTGTCGGGCGTACAAAGTGGCATTTACATTGTAAAATATATTTCCGAAGGTAGCTCCTCAATCGAAAAGCTTGTTATTCAATAAAATAGATCTACACAATATGTTAGCATTTCGTTGGTTCTGCAAACACTTAAAATACTACCTGTCCATTTTAACATTCATTGTTAACTTATAGTATAATTAAAAAGTTATCGTTAAATTAGTGTTAGTAATTCAATGTCGTTTAGTTAAGCCTTTTTATTTAATTTGGAATGCGTTTCGACTACGCTCAACGCCCCACCTATTCGGGACACTGAGCGGAGTCGAAGTGTCATTTAGGTTAACTAAACGACATTGATTCAGACCTCCTGACCCTATATCTGATTATCAATTAAATATCCAACTACTATCGTAAATAAAAATATCCTATATTTCGGCAAAAAAAGTCATGCAAATGCAGTTGCCCATTTTTCCCGAAAATACAAAAATGATTAATTC
>JANYAP010000016.1 GCA_025361285.1 Bacteroidales bacterium
GAATTAATCATTTTTGTATTTTCGGGAAAAATGGGCAACTGCATTTGCATGACTTTTTTTGCCGAAATATAGGATATTTTTATTTACGATAGTAGTTGGATATTTAATTGATAATCAGATATAGGGTCAGGAGGTCTGAAACTTCTCGTTTTGTCCGTAAACTGTCGAAATAAGGACAAGTCCTAATAAACATAACATCACTTTTTTCATTCGCTTCATTGTATTAAGTGGTTTAGGGTAATATAAATAGTTAATAATAAATAATTTACACATTTGCATAACACTCGAAACATATTGCATTTATCAAATACGTACGCTAAGTTAGAAATATATTAAACAAAAAGCTACTTCCGCAAGAATTTTTTTTAGCCAAAATAATATTTTCATTTTATTATCTTTGCCAATTCCTTTAAAAATAACAATGACAAACCAAAAATATAAGATACAAGAAGAGCTCGAAAAGCGAGTGCTGGTACTCGATGGAGCTATGGGCACAATGGTTCAACGATACAAACTTTCCGAAGCCGACTTTCGTGGTAGCCGTTTTGCAAGCCATCCATGCGATTTAAAGGGTAATAACGATATTTTATCGATTACACGCCCCGATATTATTGAGAAAATTCACGAGGAATACCTCGAAGCTGGTGCCGACATTATCGAAACTAACACATTCAGTGCCAACAGTATATCGCAAGCCGATTATCAACTGGAGCATTTGGTTTACGAAATTAATTTCGAAAGCGCAAAATTAGCAAGGCAAGCTGCCGATAAATATAATGCCCTTAACCCATTAAAGCCAAGGTTTGTAGCTGGTTCGTTCGGACCAACCAACAAAACCGCGTCAATGTCACCAGATGTTAACGACCCAGGATACAGAGCCGTAACCTTCGACCAAATGGCCGAAGTGTTTGCCGAACAAGCCAAAGGACTAATTGATGGTGGCGTAGATTTTCTGCTTCTCGAAACTATTATCGATACCCTAAATGTAAAGGCTGCTTTAATGGCTATCAATAAGTTAATGGAAAGTCGTGGCCAACGCATTCCTGTATCGGTTTCGGCAACCATTACCGATGCCAGCGGACGAATTCTTTCGGGGCAAACTATCGAAGCATTTTTGCACTCAGTATCTCATATCGAGCTACTTAGCATTGGTATTAACTGCGCTCTTGGTGCTAAGGAAATGCGCCCTTATATCGAAGAACTTTCGAAAAAATCGCCCTTTTTTGTAAGTGCTTATCCCAATGCGGGTTTGCCTAACCAATTTGGCGAGTACGACGAAACACCGCACCAAATGGGCGATCACGTGCACGATTTTCTCGATCATAAGTTCCTAAATATAATTGGTGGTTGCTGTGGAACCACACCCGACCATATTCGCGAGTTTGCGCGCATTGCCGCAACCATGCCAGTTCGCAAAAAAGCTCTAAAATCGCTCGATACACATTTAGCAGGTTTAGAACCACTTACAATTAGTAAAGGTGTTAATTTTGTAAACATTGGCGAACGAACAAATGTAGCAGGCTCGAAAAAATTTGCACGACTTATTCGCGACGAAAAATACGACGAAGCCCTTGCCATTGCCCGCGATCAGGTGGAAGGTGGCGCTCAAATTATCGATATAAATATGGACGATGCCATGCTCGATGCCGAAAAATGCATGGTAAAATTTCTAAACCTTGTGGCCTCCGAGCCTGAAATTTCGCGCCTTCCAATAATGATCGACTCATCGAAATGGTCGGTTATCGAGGCAGGTTTGAAATGCGTTCAAGGTAAGGCTATTGTAAACTCCATTAGCTTAAAAGAAGGCGAAGAAGTATTTCGCACTTATGCTCAAAAGCTTCGCGAATACGGTGCTGCAGCAGTAGTTATGGCTTTCGACGAACGTGGACAAGCCGATTCGTTCGAACGACGTATCGAAATTTGCTCGCGAGCATATCGCATTTTAACCGAGGAAATTCATTTTCCTGCACAAGATATTATATTCGACACCAATGTGTTAGCAATTGCTACTGGTATCGAGGAACACAATAATTACGCGGTGGATTTTATCCGTACTGCCCGATGGATTAAGGAAAACCTGCCTCACGCAAAGTTAAGCGGTGGAATTAGCAACCTGTCGTTCTCGTTTCGTGGCAACGACACCGTTCGCGAAGCCATCCACTCGGTGTTTCTTTATCATGCAATACAGGCTGGTTTAGATATGGGTATTGTAAACCCCGCAATGTTACAGGTTTACGACGAAATTCCCAAAGATTTACTCGAACTAGTTGAGGATGTTGTTCTTAACAAACGAGCTGATGCAACTGAACGACTGATAGATTTTGCCGAAAAAATTAAAGCACAAGGCGAAAAAACCATAGTTGTAGCCGAAGAGGAATGGCGAAAAGGGTCGCTTCAGGATAGAATTTCGCACTCGCTGGTTCGCGGTATCGACAGTTTTATTGATGTGGATATGGAAGAGGCTCGCCAAAACTACAAATTCTCGCTCGACATTATTGAAGGACCGCTAATGGTAGGACTAAATGTAGTTGGCGATTTATTTGGAGCTGGCAAAATGTTTCTGCCACAGGTAGTTAAGAGCGCACGTGTTATGAAAAAAGCGGTAGCCTACCTCCTACCCTACATCGAAGCCGAAAAAGCACTAAGCGGTCGCCGATCGAGCGCTGGTAAAGTATTGATGGCCACCGTAAAAGGCGATGTTCACGACATAGGTAAAAACATTGTGAACGTAGTACTTAGCTGTAACAACTACGAGGTTATCGATTTAGGCGTGATGGTTTCGTGCGAAAAAATACTTCAAGCAGCACGCGACGAAAACGTTGATATTATTGGACTTAGCGGACTAATAACTCCCTCTCTCGAAGAAATGGTGCACGTTGCCGAAGAAATGGAGCGCACCGGAATGAAACAGCCTTTGCTTATTGGCGGTGCAACTACATCGAAAATTCATACAGCAGTAAAAGTGTCGCCAAATTACAGTAATACAGTAGTTTACGTTAAAGATGCTTCGAAAAGTGTTCAGGTAATTAGCAGTCTATTGTCGCCCGAACATAGTCATCTGTATACAAAGAAGTTACATGAAGAATATAAGGAATTGCGCGAAAACTATGCAAGCAAAACCTTTCAAGTTAAATACCTTACATTGCAAGATGCTCGTGCAAACTCCCTAAAAATAGATTGGAAGTCAAGCCCGCCTGTTAAGCCAAAATTCGTTGGCACAAAGGTTTATAGCGATTTCCCGATTTCGGAAATACGTCCATACATCAGTTGGATTTTCTTCTTCATTGTTTGGCAATTGAAAGGCAAATACCCCGATATTCTGAGCGATCCGCAACAAGGTGAGGAAGCACGCAAACTGCTCGTTGATGCCGAAAAACTACTCGACGATATTATTTCACGAAAGCGCATTACCGCAAATGGCGTAGTTGGTATTTTACCCGCAAACTCGGTAGGCGATGATATTGAAGTATATACCGACAAAACTCGTACGAAAGTGCTAACTGTATTTACCAACTTGCGCAACCAAACCGTTAAGGACAATGGAGTTCCAAACCTTTGCCTATCGGATTTTATTGCTCCTAAACATACTGGCATGCCCGATTATATTGGCGCATTTACAGTTACCGCAGGCATTGGCGTTAGCGAAATTGTTAAAGAATTTGAGAAAAATCTCGACGATTATAACTCCATAATGGTGAAAGCGTTAGCCGACCGACTAGCCGAAGCACTTACCGAGTTAATACACCTTAAAGTACGTAAAGAGCTTTGGGGATCCGACGAGTCGGAAAACCTATCGCTCAACGAGTTACTGCTCGAAAAATATAAAGGTATTCGTCCGGCACATGGTTACCCTGCTTGCCCCGATCATTCCGAAAAACCAGTACTTTTTAACCTGCTAAATGCCGAAAAGCATACTGGCGTTAGCCTAACCGAAAGTTTTTCGATGATGCCGGCTGCCTCGGTAAGTGGATTAATATTTTCGCATCCGCAAAGCCGTTATTTCTTCGTCGATAAAATATCGCGCGATCAAGTGGAGGATTATGCTAAGCGCAAAATTGTTACACCAGAACAAGTTGAAAAATGGTTAGCCTCGAACTTAAATTATAAATAACGCTAAGTACTCAGTACTTGGTACTTAGTACTAAGAAACATGAAAATAATCGACCTCTTTAAAACCCAACCTCGCACATATTCGTTCGAGTTTTTTCCACCTAAGGACGAAATTGCAGCTGTGGACTTTGGCATAAATACCGGACAACTTCTTAAACTCACACCGTCTTTTGTATCAGTTACTTATGGTGCTGGTGGATCCACGCAGGAACGCACGTTTGCACTTGTCGATTTTCTACAAAACAAAATTGGCTTAAACACAATGGCGCACTATACTTGCGTGAATGCAGACCGCGAAAAAGTTACTGCCGACATTGCTAATCTTACCAAAATAGGCATCGAAAACCTTATGCTTATGCGTGGCGATCCACCGAAAGGCGAAGGTGCTTTCGTTCCTCATCCCAATGGATTCGGTAATGCTAGCGAATTAATTGCTTTCGCAAAACAAAATTTCGATATTTGTGCCGGAGGTGCTGCCTACCCCGAAAAACACCCCGAAGCAGTCAGCCTCGATGCTGATTTGAGCAATTTAAAAAAGAAGGTGGATGCTGGCGTCGATTTTCTTCTAACACAACTATTTTTTGTTAACAACCACTATTTCAATTTTGTACGTGCAGCGCAATTGAAAGGTATTTCGTGCCGTATTATTCCTGGAATTATCCCTATTACATCGTTCTCACAAATAAAACGCTTTGGAGCAATGAGTGGCGCCGAAGTACCCGAAGAACTTGTAAATCAGATGAAACCATACGAGTACGACAATGCAAAAATATACCAAATCGGCATGGATTACGCCATACGTCAATGCCGCGACTTGCTAATTATGGGCGCACCAGGCATTCATTTCTACACACTTAACAAATCGCGCGCAACGGTAGAGATTTTCGAAACACTTTTGAAATAGTACTAAATAATAATGCGAATTAAGGGTAAAATAATATTTTATCGACAGTTTTCTCGCTTTGCTAAGGGGCGAAAAATGGGCTTTAGCCCAAATAATATATTGATATTTAAGCTAAAGCCGAATTTGTTTGTTTTATTTTAACGAGCTAAAGCACGTTGCTAAATAAAAAACAGACTTTACGGATGCACACTAATTACTTTGTCATTCCTCATTTGTCATTTCCTCATTAGTCATTTCTCATTTGCACATTTGTCATTTCTCATTTGTTATTCCCTCATTTTCATATTCCCTCATTTTCTCATTTGTCATTTCCTCATTTGTCATTTCCTCATTTTCATATTCCCTCATTTTCATATTCCCTCATTTCCTCATTAGTCATTTGCACATTTGTTGTTTCCTCATTTTTTAAACCTTTCTCCATCCAATTGGTTATCTACAAAACAAAAATGATATTCAATGGACGATTTTGAAAGCTCACGACGAGGATTCATGCGAAAACTTGGACTTACCCTAGGTGCATCGCTAGTTGTAGGATCGGCAGAGGTTAATGCCACGGTAATCGACAAGAAGGAAAAATTCCCACTGTCGGCCGAACAGCATAAGTTTATGGAGCAATACGAAACCTGGATGGACGAATTTATAGTAGTTATTCGTCGTCAACGAACACATCCTGAGGATATAGCTAATAATAAAAAAATAATAGATTTATCGGAACAATCTAAGGCATGGCAGCAACAATTGGTAAACTATATGAAAGATGAGAATTTTGCCCGATATTATATGGCTGCATCGGAGCGAATGACCAAAGAAATCGCCTGATAATACATTGTATTTTTGGCAACTACATTTGGAATAAGTATATACGCTAAGCAAGGTGTGAGCAGCGGTTGAGAACCCTTAACTTTGCTGAAGTAGTAAAAAAAGGTATCAACTAACCCAAATCGATAACAGTTTCGGGTTTAACTAGTTTGCCATTATGCAAACAAACACCAATAACTTTGGCGTTTACAACTACTTTTTCGTCGGGTAATCTAAGTATTAGCTGGTCGAATACAATTCGCAAGTTTCCTTCCTTATGTACCGAACTAATTACCTTAAACTTATCGCGACTTTTTAACGGATGTTTGTAATCAATCTCTATTCGCGACACTATCAAATCTTTACCTTCATCGTGGAGTTTTGCAAAATCGATATTCATCGAGCATAAAAAATCGTGCCGTGCGTGCTCCAGATAGTGCTGATAATTAGCATTATTTACAATTCCCTGCAAATCGATTTCGTAATCGCGCACATCAAACTCCATAACATGTTCATTCATTGTGTAAAATTCAATATTAAAGTATTAAACTAAGGCTTTGTAATAAAATAAGTCATTCGATTTGCTGTCATTCCGACGCAGGTCGGAACGACGAAGTCCTCACCGAAGGTAATCCCTAGTACTTTTTTATTTTTATGGATTGCCTTCGGCGAGCTCGTAAACTCGGTTCCGACCTACGTCGGAATGACAACATACTTTTAAGAATCGCCAATGTAGAGGGTTTTTTCGTTCATGTGTTTGTATAACTTATTAACTTACAAGT
The DNA here is from genome assembly GCA_025361285.1 of Bacteroidales bacterium. Lineage (GTDB taxonomy): Bacteria > Bacteroidota > Bacteroidia > Bacteroidales > JAAUTT01 > JAAUTT01. The sequence continues at coordinate 6,595 of JANYAP010000016.1, forward strand.
TATTAGTTAAATTTTACAACACCCCCTTCACTTTAAGCCATTTTTTTAGTGTTTTAGGCCAAGCTTCTTCGGTACCTTCGGTTTTGTTCATGCTAAACCCATGCCCTCCCTTTTCGTAAATATGAAGCTCGCCCGATACATTGTTTTTTTTCAATGCTAGAAGATAGTTTATACTGTTTTGAACAGGTACGACATCATCGTTAGCGGAATGTGCCAAAAATGCGGTAGGAGTATTTTTTGTAACCTGTAAATCGTTAGAATAGAAATCGATAATATCCTGAGTGGGATTTTCGCCCAACAAATTGGTTCGCGAGTCACCATGCGTAAACTCGTTGCTCATCGAAATTACAGGATATATTAATATCGAAAAATCGGGGCGTGCACTAACGCTGTCCTTCAATTCGTAAACCCTTTGATTGTAATGTGTTGATAATGTAGATGCTAAATGTCCTCCAGCCGAAAAACCCATGATACCAATTTTATCAGGATTAATTTTCCACACTTTTGCATTCCTGCGCACCGTTCGTATGGCTTCTTGTGCATCTTGCAAAGGACCAATAGATTTATCCGTCATAATCGAATCGCTTGGTAACCTGTACTTTAATACTATGCCCGTAACTCCTATTGTGTTTAACCACTTGGCAATTTTAGTTCCTTCGTATTCGTAAGCAAGAATCCCATAGGCGCCACCCGGACAAATAATTACAGCCGTTTCGGTTACGTTTTTGCCAGTTGGTGCATATATGGCAATTGTTGGGTCAATAACATTTCTAATTCTCAGAATATCAGTATTTTCGTGAATTTCTGTATAAGATGGGACAGCTATAGCTCCTGGCGCACCTGTCGGCCATAGTTTAAGTGTTTGGGTTTGCGCACTCATGCTTGTAATTGACAGTATAAAAAAGTTGAATGAAATGTAAATTATACGAAGTTTCATGGTGTTTTGGTAAGTTATTAGTTATCAGCCTCTAACTATTCTTTGCCTTTTGCTGTAAATCCTCAAGGGCAAGTTGCAAATCGTGCTCTTTGCGCTCCGATTGCTCCTGAGTGGCACGCAGTTCCTCCATATTTTGTCGCATTTCCTCCTCCTGAGCGGCAAGTTCCTCGGTTTGTATGCGACTCTGCTCTAGTAATTTGGTAGTTTGCATATTAACTTTTACTGCCGACAGTGTAGAGGCAATACTTTCGGCTATTTTCTCAACAAATTCAATTTGGTAATTTTGTATTTCCTCGAACGATGCAACTTCAATTGCCCCAAACACTTCGTTATTCATTTCCAGAGGAATAAGCAGTAAACTTCGTGGATTCGAATCGCCCATCCCAGAGGTAATTTTTACATAGTTATTAGGAATATCGGTTAAATATATGGTTTCCTTTTCCTGAATACATCTGCCAACAAGCCCTTCGCCAATTTCGATGCGCTTTTCGAGAAACTTTTGCCGATTAAAGGCGTAGCAAGCAACTAGTTCAATAAATATATCGGAGGTATCGTTATTATTAACAATAAAAATTCCGCCCTGATTGGTATTGAGGTATTTAACCAAATTACTTACAATGTTAAACGATAGCGATTCCAACTTATCGTTGTTTTGCCTAAGAATTTCGCTAAAACGGGCAATGCCAGTGGTGGCCCAATTGCGTTGCTCGTCCTCTAATTTGCGCTTTGCATCCTCTATCGAAGCACTTTTTAAATCGTCGCGCATGCGTAACAGCGAATTACCAAGTACATCCTTATCGGAAAGAGGTTTAAACTTATTATCGTAATTACCTGTTCCTATTTCCAGAGCAAAACTTGAGGTAGCCTTTAGTCCAGTAACTAACTGATTAAGAGCTTTCGACATTTCACCAATTTCATCTCCACGTTCTTTAATTGTTTCGTTAGGGAGAATTCCTTTACTCATCGATAATAAAATTCCTTTAATATATTCTATTGGAACAACTAGCGAACGTGCTGTAAAAAAGGCTAATAAAAGAGATGATACAACCAAAAAGATGCAAGTAATTATAATAAAGTTTTTAAGACTTTTTAACGAGTTATCCATATCTAGGCGAGCTGCCAACACTTTTTCCTGCTGATGCGCAATAATTTGCTTAAGCCCTTGAAGCACTGTGGTGGTACGAACAATAATTTCGCCTTTATCGGAAATAAGTGGAATAATATTGAACATCACGCTTGGATCATTATACTGTTCAATGCTAGTTAATTGATGCATTACACTATAGTGCAACTTAAAAAGAGTGTCGGTTATTTGTAAGCTAATGTTTTCATAGCCTATGCGGTCATTTTCGTCCCACTGATCGGTAATTTTTGCGAGGTCGCGCTTTAGCGCTGGAAAAACTGTATTATGAAGTTCGGTTAGCTTAACTTTATCGGGCGTATTAGCAATTTTATCGATAAATACCCAACTTTTAACAAGCATCTGCGATGTGCTAATAAGGTCGTGCATTTTAATTAGCATAGCCTCCGACGGCTGAAAAACAGTGCTTATTTGCTCATTCAGCTGTCTGCTTTTATTCAAAACATTGTTTATAAGCACCGCATTTATAATAAGAGCCAAGGTTAGCAAACCAAATCCTACTCCTATTTTTGTTGCAATTTTCATCGAAATTTTTCTGCTCATTTCGTTATATGTGTTTCAAATTGTGAATATACCAATTATAAAGATATAATGCATTAACCTAATATACCAAAATTACATTTTTTAGTGAAATGAACAATCAAATGCTTACATAATTATTGCAAAGCCCTTTGAATTCGGGTTAAACCTTCGTCTAAAACTGATGTAGGGCATCCGAAGTTAATTCTCATAAAACCTTGTCCACCAGGCCCGAAATCGGTGCCAGAGTTTAGTCCAACTTTTGCTCTGGTAATAAAAAACTCCCTCAAATCTTTATCATTCATGCCCAAACGCCTACAATCGAGCCATGCTAGGTAAGTGCCTTCGGGACTTATAACTTTCATTGGAGAAAGGTTGGCACTGACAAACTGTTCAATAAATGTAAGGTTTTTATCGAGATAATTAAGCAATTCATTTAACCAGCTATCTCCATGTGTATAAGCAGCTTCGAAAGCAGCTATTCCAAATAGGTTACCACTGCTTATATGCATGCTGTTTGGAATTTTGTCGAACTGTCGCTTTAAATTGGGGTTGGACGTTATTGCTGCCGAACTAGCCAAACCCGCTATGTTAAACGTTTTGCTGGGAGCCATAAGTGTAACGGTAATGGCAGCTATTTCGGGCGATAAGCTGGCCAATGGTGTATGCTTATTACCACTTAAAATAAGGTCGGAATGAATTTCATCGGAAATAATTGTAATATTATTTTCCAAACAAATGTCGGCAAGTGCTTTTAGTTCGTCGTTGCGCCAAACTCGGCCTGCTGGATTGTGTGGGTTGCACAAAATGAACAGCTTAGTTTTTTTGTCGATAAGCGCTCGTAAACCATCGAAATCCATCGAATAATCGCCATTGTTATTAATAAGCTCATTTACTGCTATTTCCCTGTTATGATCGGTAATGGCTGTAAAAAATGGAAAGTAAACAGGCGTTTGTATAATTACCTTGTCGCTAGGGTTTGTAAACGATAACACGCTAAAATTCAGCGCCGAAACAACACCTGGCGTAAAACTTATCCATTCTTTCTCTATTTGCCAGTCGAAACGACGTTTAGTCCAGTTAACCAACGAGTTGAAAAAGCTATCGGGCTTTAGCGAATAGCCAAGTATTTCGTGATTAAGCCTGGTTTTTATGGCATTAACAATAAAGTCGGGGGTTCGAAAATCCATATCGGCAACCCAAAGTGGTAGTAAATCGTTGGTGCCAAAGTACCGTGCCTTTCCATCGTATTTAAGGCAGTTGGTGCCGTTACGATCAATTATTTCATCAAAGTTGTAGGCCATAGTAGGGTTGTAAAGGTTATAGAGGTTGTAGGGATTGTAGGGTTGTAGGGTTGTAGGGTTGTAGAAGTTGTAAAGGTTGTAAAGGTTGTAAAGGTTGTAGGGGTTGTAAAGGTTGTAAAGGTTGTAAAGGTTGTAGGGGTTGTAGGGTTGTAAAGGTTGTAGGGGTAGTAAAGGTTGTTATAGGAGTTGTAAAAGTTATAGAGGTTGTACAACATTTACAACCAATTTTTACAACCTTTACAACCTTTTTCTACAACCTTTACAACCTTCTTCTACAACCTTTACAACCTTTACAACCTTTTCCCTGCCACCTTTTTTAATAATCAACAAAACTAATACAGATATCGGTAAAATATTGAAGTTTTCTGCCTAATTTGCGCCATTTAAACCAAATGAATGACATACGTAAAGCCAAAGAAGAGTCTGGGACAGCATTTTTTAAAGGATCATAACATTGCTCGTAAGATAGTTACAAGCCTTAAAGCCGATGGAGTGAGCCAAGTTCTTGAAATTGGACCTGGCATGGGCGTTCTTACCAAAATTTTAGTTGAGCAACCATCGTATGTAACTTATGCTATCGATATTGATAAGGAATCTATCGCTTATCTAGAGGCACATCTACCTACTATGGCTGGGCGCATTATTGCTGGCGACTTCCTGAATATGGACTTTACCACCCTGTTTACATCACCTTTCGCTATTATTGGCAATTTTCCGTACAACATTTCATCGCAAATATTTTTTAAAGTTCTCGAAAACCGAAACCAAATACCCGAATTGGTTGGAATGATACAAAAAGAAGTGGCCGAGCGAATTGCTGCCCCGCCTGGAAGTAAAACGTATGGCATACTAAGTGTTTTATTACAAGCGTTTTATAAAATAGAGTGTCTTTTTACCGTACACGAACACGTTTTTGCACCTCCTCCAAAAGTTAAATCGGCAGTTGTGCGTTTTACTCGTAACCAAACACTTGCGCTGGATTGCGACGAACGACTATTTTTTATTGTGGTAAAAACAGCCTTCAACCAAAGGCGAAAAACGTTACATAATTCGCTTAAAAGCATAAATCAGAACCAAGCCGATCATCCAATTTTCGCAAAGCGTCCCGAACAATTGTCGGTTGACGAATTTGTACTGATTACCAACTTAATAGGTACTAAAATAAGCATTTAGTAAACACGAAGATGTTAACACATTTATAGTAAAGCCCATACGGCAAATGCAGATTATTAGGCTATTGACTAATAACATAATTTTGCATACCTTTACTCAGAAATAATACATTATGGTACTACCTCAAATTAAGAACGAAAAATATAGCTACGCCGACTACCTTACTTGGAACGACAACGAACGATGGGAAATTATTGATGGCTTTGCTTACAATATGAGCCCTGCCCCAAATACTAAACATCAAACAATTGCGGTTAATATTGCAAGCGCTTTTCATAGTTATTTAAAAGGAAAACCATGCAAAGTTTTTCCCGCTCCTTTCGATGTGAGGCTAGCCAAGATAGGAGCCCCCGACGAAGAAATTGAGACTGTGGTTCAGCCCGACATTTCTATTTTTTGCAACCCTATGAAACTTGACGAAAAGGGAGCCAAAGGAGCTCCCGATCTGGTTGTGGAAATATTATCGCCATCAACGTCGAAAAAGGATATGGGCGTAAAAACACTTCTGTATCAACGTTATGGGGTGCGAGAGTATTGGATAGTCGACCCCGTTTCCGACACTATAATGGTTTATTTATTAGACAATTCCGAAAAATTTAACTTAATAAACGAATACAAAACAACCGATAAAATAACGGTTTCTATATTTCCCGATTTAGATATTGAACTTTCGGATGTGTTTGAAAATTAAACATATAGCCTAACTAGCTACTGCCGCATACCTTCCATTAATAAATTGAGATAATTATCGCGATTAATAAGCTGAAATTCACCATTATACTCGCTTTGCCACAATTTAGGACACACAGCCTTCGCTTTCGACATCTTTATTTCGAAGCCGTTTAATGCACCATCGCCTTCCTCAACATAATCTATTTCGGCACCAGTGTAAGTGCGCCAAAAATAACATTGTACATTCTTTTGAAGGTAAAACAGTTGTTTACGCCGTTCGGCAACAATAAAATTTTCCCATAAATTTCCGCTATCAATGCGTTCTCTAAGTGGCTTTAGATTGTCAATTAAGTAATTACGAATACCTGTATCGTAAAAGTAAATTTTATCCATCTTGGCAACTTCTTTGCGCAAATTTCGGCTATATGCTGGTAATCGGAATATTACAAAAGCCTTTTCGAGTAAATCGATATAACGATTCACTGTATCGCGGTTTATTAATAACTTTTGCGAAAGCTCGTGCACCGAAACCTGTTGACCCACCTGAAAAGCAAGCAAACGAAGTAAATCGCGAATCTTTGCAGTATATTTTACGCTAGTAAGTTGCAATACATCTTTAAAAAGATACGATTCGCAAATATCGCCCAAAATATTGCGTTTCTGATTAACGCTACTTGTATAAACTTCAGGATATAGGCCATATAAAAGTATATTTTCCAGTTTCTGGTCGAGTTCGTAGTTGTTTAAATCCTTTGCAATTTCGCCCAAAGCAAATGGAAGAAGATGAAACACCATTTTCCGACCTGTTAAAGGTTCGGCAGTTTTGTTTGCCAAATCGAACGACGATGAGCCCGTGGCTATTACCTTTAAATGAGGCATTTCGTCGTACAACACTTTTAATACCTATCCAATATCGTGTACTCGTTGTGCTTCGTCAATTATAAGTAATTGGTAGCCTTCGGTTAAAGCCGAAAGTGTGTTAATATCGCGCTGCATCAGCAGAGTTTCGTTTTTGGTAAGGTCGGCCGAAATGTATAGCCATTTTAAACCCGAATTTTTACCTATCTGCTTGGCCAATGTAGTTTTTCCAGCTTGACGCGGACCATAAATAAGCATAATTTTTCTGCTCGACGAAAGATGATAAAGGCCTGCCTTTTCTATGTGTCTAGAAATCATAGTACTTTATTTTATCGCAAATGTACTAAAACTTCAGAGTAACCACCAATTTTAACGCAAATTTTTATGATTAACCATAAATTTTAACGCGAATTTAGATATGTAACCATAAAAATTGGTGCGAATTTTGATGGCTAACCATAAATTTTAACGCGAATTTTGGTGGTTGGCCATAAAAATTAACGCGAATTTTGGTGGTAAAATGTAAATTAATAATCGATAAACAATTCAATATGAAATAGTTGACTATCAAAATATATTAAATCTTTTTTGCTAACTTTTTAAAGTCTTTTGCAAGAAACCCATCGGCATCATCGGAGCTTACCATGTGATAATCGAAATAATAAAATTTTGCGTCAGCAGCACCAATAAGTATTTTATAACAACGAGCCTTAAACTTTGTGGCTTCGGGGCCAACTTTATGCAAAAACACAATATCTAATTTGTCGGAAATAGCTTGCTGAATTTCATCTGTTGTTACTAGCTTTACTGGCCCCGGGTATACTTTTTTAATTTTCGAAAGCGTATTTACATCCTTAGCCATTTCTTCGGCTACAAGGTACAGGGTTTTACCAGCAAGCAGTTCGATATTGTCGTTATAATGTTTAAGTATATTTTCGCTAGCAATATTTGGGTCGTTTTGTAAAATTTTTACGTGGTTTTGCATAAACCGAAGCATAATACCAAGTTTGTAGCTGTAAACATCGTCGCCAATACCTGCATACGAAAGTGGCACGGAACACATGTCGGGCATTGTGTTTATTGTAAGGGCCGCACCACCCATTAACAAACTAATAAAGTTATACTTGGCATTAGTTTTATCTTTTTCGAATTTTACCTGACTTAAAACAATAAACGAATATTTCGATTCCATTCGCTTGGTTTCGAAGTCCTTCCATGTAATAAAGTCGAACGGTGTAATTAACCATTCCTCAGGCATGCGCTGCTTTAAGGTTAAGTTAAATTCCGAAAGTAAATTATCCTCAAGCACCACAAGCGTTTTGGTTTTTGTAAAACGTGCAATTGCTTCTTTTGTAGGAACATAATCCTGAGCTAACAAACTTACCGACATTGCAATAAGTGCCGAAATAATCTTCATCTTTCTCATAATAAACTAGTTTAAAGGAATCATTAATGGGTTACGTTCATTAAATTTACGGATATAAACAAATTTAAGCTGCGATTTCTTTTTCTTACTCAAAGCCAAATACTCATCGTGCAATTGAGGGTCTTTCATTAATAGAACTTCAAGGCTATCTTCGTCGTAATCCATAATTTTGCCCGAGTCGAAATCGAATATAAACTGCCGCATTTCGTTTGAAGAATAAGAGGGCGACATACCTCCTCCACGCGAATAATAGTAGGGGTTATAGTAATACGGGTCGTAATTTCGCGAATTGTACGCTACAATAGTTGCAATAAAATGACTTATGCTTCCTATATACGATATACGATTGAATATCTTGTATATACGCACAAAAATTAACCCGTTTTTCGAATAGCCCCAAACAGCGTTTACGGCAATATCGCGTTTAAGCCCCAACTGGTCGTAAAACGAAAAAGTTTGATTATCAAGTATATTATCGAAAAATTGAGGGTCGTTAATGTCTATATTAGTAATAATCCGCGATTTAACCACGGGGCTATTGTTCTTAACCTGCTCGAAATTAAGATAGATACCCTCTTTAAATTGAAAATCCTGATTGTAGGGCACCTTTATTATTGAATCGGATTGACTGTAAAGAAGATAAAGACTGCCTTCCAACATAAAAAAAATATACAGAAAAATTGATACCTTTATTTTCATTGCATGTGTTAATTTTACTCAAAAACAAAGTTAAAGAAATTACAATCAATCCTATTCAAAAAAGCGAAAGATGCGATCAACTTATAAACATTTGTTTTTTTTACAGTATTTGGCTTTTTGTATCGATACTATGGTATATTTTCCCTATTTTTAACATTAACTATAGAAGTTCGGCAAAAAGTTAATTTGGCTTTATTTTTTTTCAGATAATAGTAATACAAGATGGCAATTTCAGAGTTTATAGAGGACATTGTAAAAATCGAATTTCCCGATTCGCAGGATTCAGACAACAATAAAACGAATTTTGTTTACCTTATTAGCTGGTTTGGGGTAGTTTTATTTCCATTTTTTTTTCTAATAGATCTAATAGCCGAAAGCTATACGATTGCCTTTGTGGAGGCATCATTGTTTTTGCTCTTTTCAGTTAACATTCTAATTATTAAAGCTAATAAATGGCTATTTAAATATGGCTATTTTAATGTGGCTATTTTGGGAATATATCTTTTTGTTTTGTTTGTTTCCAAAGGCGACACAACCCATAATAGAATGTGGATAGTGCTATACCCAATTATTTGTACTTTTTTCTTCGGAATTAAGCTTGGTAGCCGCATTTCTCTAGCATTTATTGTGCTGTGTGGAATCGTAACTTTTATTCCGTTCGAATTGAATGGAAGTTATAGTGATTCAGCATCATACAATATTAAGTTGCTTATATCCTACCTCGGAATTTTGCTTATGTGCAATGCATATATTAACTACATAAAAAAACATTTGTCGGAAACAAAACAAAGAGCATATAGTCTTGGTATTGAGTTAAAAGCAAAAGAAGACTTCATTTCAAAACTCTCCCACCAAATTCGCACTCCATTAAATAACATAATGGTAACGAGTAATTTGCTTACTTCAACCCATTTAGACGAGTCGCAGCAGGACTTTCTGGAGACAATACAAGCTTCGACCAACAATTTGGTGAACGTGGTTAATAACATTTCGAAAGTTTCGGCAATTGATTTTAGCAGTTCGGGAGCTTTAATAGGCTTTAACCTGCAAAGCACACTCAATAGCACAATAAAATTATTTCAAACCCTTAATTACAACAAAGTTAACATCATTTTAAAGCCAATAACCGACCTTCAATACAATTTAATTGGCGACACTGTTAAAGTGAAACAGATATTTCTGAATATTATTGAAAACATTATCCGAAACAGTTCGGAGAAAAATATTATCATAACTATCTCATATTCCGCCTTAAAAGAAACCGACAAATTATGCGAATTGTCCTTTAAAATAGAAGCTAATGTGCCTTTAGTGCTTAATAATGAGCAGTTTGACACTTTAGGACAGCCAGACGAAACTACATCAAATGGACGTGATCCTTATATTTTCGATTTCACCATTGCAAAAAAGTTAATAGAGCACTCGGGAAGCCAATTGTTAGTGAACTCAACAAAAGATTCGACAATATTTTCGTTTTTCCTTCTCTTCAATATATCAAGCACTTCCTTCATAGACGAAATTAAAAACACTGCTATTGGTGTTGATTATCAAGAACCTAATTCTTCGCGTATAACTCCAATTGTCGATCTGAAAGACTCTACAGTATTGTTGGTTGAAGATAATTTAATAAATCAGAAGATTGTTGTTCTGAGTATTCAAAAACTTGTGAAAAATATCGACATCGCCAATAACGGCAAGGAAGCACTCGACAAGTTTGGGAATACCAAGTACGACCTTATTTTAATGGACATTCAAATGCCAGTTATGGACGGCATTCTAGCAACCAAGAAAATAAGAGAATTAGAAGCCAACTCAAACAACCACACACCAATTATTGCAATAACTGCCAATGCATTGGCCGGCGATAAAGAAAACTGCCTCGCTGCTGGCATGAACGACTACTTAAGCAAGCCATTTCAGCCAGAAATGTTAATACAAAAAATGAAATATCTGTTGGCCAGAAAATAAGCCATAATGTGGTAAGTTATAATAAAACAGACGGTAACAACTCAAATAGTCTATTAGTAATGTGAAGAAAATAAGTTCCTACAAGGCGTGATAAAATTTTAAACCGCAGCTTACTGAAGTATGTGAGAACTTAGCGAAGCGTTCACGAACACCATTAAAAACAAATGGATTTGTGAGTAATTTAAAATTTTCTCAACAACGCGGTAGGAGATTATCTAATACATATTACTTACCGTCTGTTTTCGATCTATAAAGCTTTAATAAGGTCTTCCTTTAACTCGTTAACAAGTGTATTCACCGAAACTATCTCGGTACACCGGTATGCGTTAGCCCCTGCAAAAACAAACGAGTTATCGAGCAAACCTTTCGACGAATCGCCCAGAACGCGAGCTATACAATAAGGTGCTGTGCGTGGGTTGCACGACCTTAAGCAATGATGCGGGCATTTAAATGGTATTGTTTCTCCTTTAAATACACGTCGTGTAAAATCGTTTTGCACAACTCGTCCTGGCAAGCCTACTGGGCTGTTTATAATAACTATATCTTCCTGTTTTGCAGTAATATATGCCCTTTTAAAATCGGGATGTACATCGCATTCGGTAGTACAAACAAAGCGAGTTGCCATTTGAACCCCCGAAGCTCCTATCTTAAGAAACTTAGCTATATCGTTCCCATCAAAAATACCGCCTGCAGCAATTACCGGAATAGTTTCCTCGAGTGTGTTTACAAAATCAACCAAATCTTTAACCAAATCCTCAAGCAGAGGGGTTTTACCATTGAGTATATCGTCGTGCGGAAACCCTAAATGTCCGCCAGCCATAGGCCCTTCAAGAATTACAGCATCGGGTACTTTGTTGTAATTTTGTTTCCACTTACGATAAATAATGTTTAACGCCCTTGCCGACGAAACTATTGGAATAAGCTTAATGTTAGAACCTTCGGTTAATTTTGGTAAATCTAACGGAAGCCCCGAACCGCAAATAATCATGTCCACCTTTTCCTCAACGCAAACTTTAACTAAATCTTCGTAGTTGGACAATACAACCATCACATTAACACCAATTACGCCTTTTGATAGCGACCGTGCTTTACGTATTTCGGCCCGCAAGGCATCGTTATTAACTTCAACGAACTTTGACGACTTGGAGTTTTCGTAATCGCCTAATCCAACGCTAGCAATAATGCCCGCACAGCCTTCATTTGCAACTGCCGAGGCTAATCCCGATCGAGATACTCTAACTCCCATGCCACCCTGAATGATTGGAGGGTTAATTACCAAATCCCCAATCATAAGCGATGGTATTGTTTTCGATGCCATAATTTTTGGTTTTTTGAATATGTATATTTTGTGTAATTGCTAATTAAACAACTAATAAAAGATATTTTTGAAACACAAAAAATGCATTTTGCGCTTTTTTTTCAGGCTATAAAAGTAAAAAAAAGCATCAACTTTGCAAACCTCCAACATCATATTCATCAAATAAGTATGTTTTATCATTTTATCATCTCAGCATTTTTCTTTATAATTTCTTATTACTTTTGAACCCTAATTTAAACTTCACTGGCATTGAGTAGAATTATTGCGTTGGATTATGGATTAAAACGTGTTGGAATAGCTGTTACCGACCCATCGAAAATTATTGCTAACAGCCTTACAACCATCGAAACACCAAAAGTTCTCGATTTTTTAGCCGATTATTTTGCTAAAGAAAAGGTTGAACTTATGGTTATTGGGTTACCTAAACAGATGAACAACACGCTATCGGAATCGGCACCTGCTATTACGGAATTTGTGGCTAAGTTTCGGCAACGATTTCCGGAAATGCCCGTGGAATATGCCGATGAACGGTTTACTTCGAAGCTGGCAGTTCAGGCAATGGTTTTAGGCGGAGTAAAAAAAATGGATCGTAGAAATAAGTCGTTAATCGATACAATTAGTGCCACCATTATTCTGCAATCGTATCTCGAAAGTATGCAAAGATGACAAATGTGCAAATGACAAATGTGAAGATGTGGAAATGAGGAAATTACAAATGACAAATGACAATCTATTAAGTACTAATTACTATTTACTTAGTACTAAGTACTTTTTACAATTATTCAAACATCCTATTTAAATGATTGTTACATTACCTAAAGAAACATTTTAGAAAGAATATGATTTTACCAGTATTTTTATATGGATCGCCTGTATTACGCCGAGTGTCGGTAGATATAGATAAGAAATACGAAGGATTGCAAAAATTTATGGACGACCTGTGGGAAACCATGTATAAATCGGACGGGCTTGGATTGGCTGCACCTCAAGTAGGAAAATCGATACGTATGTTTGTAATTGATGCTGCCCCACTGGTAGAGGACGATGCAGCACTAAAAGATTTCAAAAAAATATTTATTAATGCCCATATTACCGAACGCACAGGCGACGAATGGGCCTTTACCGAAGGATGCCTTAGCATTCCCGCAATTAGAGAGGAAGTTTACCGCCCATCGAAAATTCGAATTGAATATTATAATGAAAACTGGGAGTTTTGCGACCAGTATTTCGAAGGTATTCCCGCCCGCATTATCCAGCACGAGTACGACCACCTCGAAGGTTTAATGTTTATCGATAAAATATCGCCTATTCGACGCCGATTGATAATGGGTAAGCTTACCGCTATAACTAAAGGCAAAGTTGATGTAAGTTACAAAGTGAAAAATGCCAGATAGTTACTAATCGTCGGTTTTAACCATGTAAATTTCGTCGATAATGGTTTGATATTTATCGTGCAGGTGTTTTCGCTTAAGCTTTAATGTAGGCGACAGTTCGCCAGTAAGTTGGCTCCACTCCTCGGCTACCAATCTAAATCGTTTAATGTGTTCGGTTTGTCCTAAATGCGAATTAGTGTTGTTTACTTCTTTTTGAAATCGCTCTATAACCAATGGGTTACGAATTAATTCCATATTATCGCGGAAATTAACGTGATGACGGAAGCACCAGTTGTGCAGAAATGTAAAGTTAGGCGATATTAGTGCGCTGGCAAACTTTTCGTTTTCGCCAATTACCATTATCTGTTCAATAAAAATAGATTCTTTAAATTTGTTTTCGCAACCTTGTGGGGCAATATATTTCCCGCTCGACAGCTTAAATATTTCTTTTTTTCGGTCGGTTATTTTCAGGTACTTGCCATCTTCCATTAGCCCAACATCGCCTGTATGAAGCCATCCATCAGCATCGATAACTTCGGCTGTTAAGTCGGGAGCTTTGTAATAACCCATCATAACATTTGGGCCTTTGCACAGTATTTCGCCATCGGCTGCAATTTTAACATGCACTCCATTAAGAATAGGGCCTACGGTTTCGAATCGTATTTCGCCCGATGTAGGATTATTAACCGAAACTACTGGACTCGCTTCGGTAAGTCCATACCCCTCAATTATTTCAATACCAGCACTGGTAAAAACACGCGCAAGCCTCGGCTGTAGGGCGGCTCCACCGCAAAGTATCATTTTTATATTCCCGCCTAATGCCTCGCGCCATTTCGAGAATATAAGCTTATCGGCAATCGATAGCTTTTTATGATACAGCCACCCATTTTCACGATTTCGTTTGTATAGTAATCCTAGGTTAACAGCCCAAAAAAATATTATCTTTTTAAAGTACGGCAAATCCTTTCCTTTACCAATTATACCATCGTAAACTCGCTCTAGCAAACGAGGTACAGTATTGAATATGTGCGGCTTAATTTCTTTCAAATTTTCGAGTATCGTTCCCATATTTTCGGCATAATAAATACTTATCCCCTTATATTGATAATGGTAATTAACTACTCGTTCGAAAACATGGCATAATGGAAGAAAACTCAATGCTTTATGCTGGTAATTGAGAGGCTGAATGTTGGCAGTGGCAATAAAATTAGAGACAATGTTTTGATGTGATATCATAACTCCTTTCGGCACGCCTGTGGTTCCAGATGTGTATATAAGAGTTGCCATATCAGTGGGTTGAACTGAACATTTAATTTTTTCTAAATCGGTAAACCATATTTCGGCCTTTTCCTTGCCATCGTCAATAATTTCGGCCCAATTTTTAGCGCCACCAACTTGATTAAAGGTATAAATGGCTTCCACCGATGCAACCTTCTCTGCAATAGGCTTGAGCTTTTCGTAAAGAATTTTGTCGGAAACAATTAGTATTTTTGGCTCGGAATGACGAAATATGTATAAAAAATCGTCGTAACTAATTGTAGGATAAACAGGCACATGTACAATTCCTGCCTGCGACATGCCTAGGTCGGCAATGTTCCATTCGGGACGATTATTGGATACTGTAGCAATTTTATCGCCAGGTTTAAAACCCATTGACAGTAACCCATATCCGAAAAAATTAGCCTTTTCGATATAATCTTGCGTAGAATAATGAATCCAGCTTCCGTTGTGCTTTCCAGCAAGAGCATCGGTTTTTGAAGGGAAGTTAGTTCGGTATCGTTCAAGCAAATCGAAGGTGCGGCGTACCATGGGAATAGTGTGAAGATGTGAAAATTACAAATGGGCAAATGGCAAATGACAGATGACAGATGACAATTGACAATTGACAAATTACAGGTACTATGTAAGTACTTTTTACAATTAATATAAACAGAATCTAGCGAAGCGATTTTGCTGCGCAGAGAATAGTTCACCAAAGGTAATTTGTCCTTTAGGTACAATATCGGATATTCATAAAAATTAAATATTAATATTAGTTAGTGTCGTTTAGTTAGTGGAATAACACTTCGACAGGCTCAGTGTTCAGTGGTAGTTGCGTAATTAATCCTGACAGGTTTTCGGTAATAAGTAGTCTTTCTGATAATTATTAATTGCTGAGGTTATATAAAACACAAAACCTGTCAGGATTTTCGACATTACGGATGGACACTAATTAATATGATTAACTAAGCCCAGCCGAAGCGGGGTTTTGTTTTTAAAGGTTTTATGAAAGATGTTTGTTTAATAACGAAAGAAGCATTTTAGATTTTAATGGTTTGCTGATATAATTTATGCACCCCGCTTCTAAAGCTTTTTGTTTATCATCGGAAGCGGCATAGGCGGTTTGTGCAATAATTTTTAATTGAGGCTTATGCTGTTTAATTAGACGTATTGCTTCGTAGCCTGTTATATCGGGCAAGCCAATATCCATTAGTACTAAATCGACTGGATGAGTTGAGGCTATTTGCACCGCTTGGTTGCCGTATTGTGCATAAAGTATATTTAAACCCGTTTCGGAAAGGATTTCCTTAATAAATGCTGCATTATATGAATCGTCTTCGACTACAAGTATTGTTTTGTTTTGCAAAAAGTTTTTAATTTTTTCTTCAATTATAACTGGCTCATGCCCCAATGTAAGAGATGATTTATGTGGAATAGAAAAATAGAACGTTGAACCTTTGCCAATTTCGGATTCGAGCCAAATACGACCGCCTAACAATTCGACTAAGCCCTTAACTATTGACAAACCCAAGCCTGTACCGCCATATAAGCGGTTAGGGGATTGTTTAACTTGAGCAAAACGTTCAAAAACAAATTGTTGTTTATCGGAAGGGATACCAATACCAGTATCGGCGACAAAGAATATTACGTTATTATTATCATCGAATTTGCAGCCTCCTTCAATTGAGCCAATATCGGTAAATTTAAAAGCATTTCCGATAAGGTTTATGAATATTTGTTTGAGCTTAACTTTATCTGTTAATATGATTGAAATATTAGGGTCGGAATGTGCCTCTAAACTCAATTTTATATGTTGTTTTTGAAGTTTTAATTGCTGTTCGGCAAAGAACAACTGCAATTCGCTAAAAAGGGTATTCAAATTACAATTTTCAATAGTAACAGACAATTGACCTGATTCAATTTTTGCAATATCCAGAATGTCTTCAATAATTACTAAAAGGTCGTTGCATCGTTGGTTTATGATGTGAGAAAAGTTTTCGAGTTTTGGTTTATTGTTGTAGTTATGGACAAGTAGTTCGGAGAAGCCCATTATTGCATTCATGGGGGTGCGTATTTCGTGGCTCATGTTTTGAAGGAAGGCGGTTTTGAGGCGGTCGCTTTCTTGGGCGCGTTCTTTGGCTATGCTTAATTCTTGATTTGTTTGATAAAGCTCGTCATTAATTTGTTGGTATTCCTCGTTTTGAGCCTCAATCTCTTCGGTTTTTTGTTTTAGTTGGTATTCGGAGAGCTTTCGGTCGGTAATATTTTCGCCAATGCTTGCAGTACCAATAATTTTTTTATTAGCATCAAATAAAATAGTGTTATTCCATGAAACAATAAGTGACTGACCGGCTTTTGTTAATATTTCGTTTTCGTAATTATAAGTAAAATCATCCCCGTTCATGACTCCTTGGAAAACTTTTTTTACCTGCTCAGCTATTTGTTTTGGCAAGAACAAATCGAACCAGTTTTTGCCCATAATTTCATCAATGGAATACAGTGTAAGGCTTAATAAATGTGGATTGCAAAAGATAATATTGCCATTGACATCAAGCATTACGGATAAGAGTTTTACATTAAGCATTAGGTCAGAAAAACGACGCTGCGACTCTGCAAGATTTTCCTTTTCGAGATAAAGTTCTTGGGTTCGCTCAACAATGCGTTGCTCCAATAACTGCTTGTGCTGCTCATTTAGTTGGCGTTGATTTCGTTCTTCTAAAATAACACCAATCATAAATACAAAATTTTTCAGATAATCATCGTAGGGTTTAAAAAGATTGTAGTCGGAAATGCTTACAAATAATTCGCCAAAAGTTGAATTGCCAAGATATATTGGATAGCTAAACGACAATGGTAAACTATCATCAATGGGAGTGACGATTTCGTTATAAATAACTCTTTCAATTCCCGGAATATCTATAAGTCCCTTGCAAATAAAGCTAAATATAGATTTATTGTCGGGCAAATTATTTAGAATACTTTGCATAAGCAATAACTGTCCTAAAACTTTGGGATTTAGCTTTTCATCTGTCATAATTGAAATTTATTTACAATTATTCTTTGCAAGATATTCCTCGGGCTGCATGAAAAAAGGATTATGTACAACTGAGCCGCGAACAATCATATATGGATGAACTTTCAAAATATCTAAAATTGCAGAGCCGTCGAACAAACGGGCGTCGTACTGGCAAACTGCATTAATGGGATATTGCCTCAATAACAGGCTTACTTTTGCTTCGTATTCCATTAAGCGAGAACCACCGGGAATATTGACAATTTCCGGCAGCATTTCGCCAATAACCCTTGCGCCTGAACGGTTCTCTTTGATGCTGTTTTCATAAAATTCTTTTAATAAATTCAGCATTCTTTCGGGGTCGAATGTGCCTCCATCAAAATATACTTCTGCTGTTTTTGATAGTGTAAATTCGCCCGATTTTTCAACCTGCTTGTAGGTAATTCCATTTTTAAAAAACCCCTCAGAAAGTGTTGTTTCGGTTTCCTTTTCCGAAAAACAAGCGGCATTCTCTCCTGTTTGTAATCCGCTAACAATATAATTTACTAAAGCTCCGTGCCTCTCATCATCGTCGTTAAATATTTGGCAAATATGAACTCCTGGTTCAAATTGCTGATTGGTGAAGCCAAGGGATATTTTTTGATTGTTATTTTCCATAATTAATCCTCCTTGTTAAGTGAATTATGTTAAAGTTAAATTTTTTTTTAAAAATCCTTTATCAATTTGCGTAAACTTGTAAAACGAAGCAGGTGCGGTTTGAGAAAAGCAATTGTTTGGCAGCGACGGGAGGCATGCAGGAAAAGTAAAGGATCGGTTTTTTGGGCTTGTTGCTAACGTTCGAGGCTATATTTGAGTACTGGTTGTACGAAGCGATTTCTTTTCAACATGCAAGGCTTGTGAGGCATTAGCCGAAACGCGCAACCTGCGATGAAACCCGCATTAAATATGAGCTGATGTTAGGTGCCGCCGTTTTTATTTTATTGATTCTATTTCGTCACTCCACGAATCATCCAAATCCTTAACATAAACATAATCAGGATTGTTTCATAATCCAAAATAGTTTGGCAAATTTGCATCAATCAGATATTTTGCCATTATGCAATCGATCGAATTGAATAATGATGACCCATTAAATCAGCTGCAAATCTTAAACACGCATCAATATCCTCATTTACAAGTGTGGGATATTGCTTTAGAATTTCATCCTTAGAATCACCTGCACTTAAAAACTCCAATA
This sequence comes from Bacteroidales bacterium, assembly GCA_025361285.1. GTDB lineage: Bacteria > Bacteroidota > Bacteroidia > Bacteroidales > JAAUTT01 > JAAUTT01. Next base: position 25,493 of record JANYAP010000016.1, read on the forward strand.
TTGACTGAACAGAAATTCTTTTACCTCGAATGGTTGGCTTTCCATTGCAAATATTATTGTCAACTGTAATCCTATCCATTAAAAAAATCCATATTACTATTTTTTTACCAAAATTAATCAATTAAAACATATTTGGCAATTTTATCAAACACTGTCGAATGGAGCGTAACCAGTTGTCCCTAACGATGGGCGGTATGAAAATGTTACCGATTGCGTGCGATTTCCTAACAAGTTACACAAAAGTTGAAGCGGGCTACAACCCTTGAATAACCCACTGAACCGGCAATTTTTTATACCGTGTGTTGTGCACTGGTGTTCTATTTTTCTGTCATTTTTTCTTTCAATTTGCCATTTCGTTTCTGTCTGCCGTGCGATGGTTTGGTGGCTCTTTTGGATTTTTTAGCGTTGGTCTGTGCGATTGCAAAAAATACAAATGTGCCACCAAAAGCGTTGGCTATTTGAAATAAATTTCATCTCTTACACAAGTGTTGTTAAGCCAAAAACAATGTTTCGCGTATTCTTTTGCTTTCGTCAATTTGTCTTTGGTCGGCAAAGGATAAGTGTCTGCTGCGTTTGTGGCGTGTGGTCTAACGTGAGATACTGAATTGAAAGATTTGTTTGGAAAGTTTGAGTAACGAGTTGTTCCGACAACTTCCTTTACAATTTTGCCTTTTGAAACAATGTATTTTGTTTTTGCCCAAACTTTCTCAGCTTCAATAATGTCTTTGTAAGGCATATTCCAAAACTTCACTTTTCTTAAAACCAATTTCTCATTTTCAAATTGGAAAAACAAAAACAAAAATTTATGCTCTAAAATGTCTTTGAAATTAGAGTCGTCCCATTCTTCATTTACGATTTCTTCGTATTTGAAATTTGGAAAAGAAATATCTTCTTTGGGTAAATTGTTTTCCTTTAGTCTTACTGTCTTTACTATAATTTCAGCTTTTTCAAACTCCTCGATTTCCTTATCTAATTCAATTCCTAAGATTGCCTTTGTAAGGTTAGCATAGAAACTTTTTGCCGTGGTGTTTATTTAAACTCCTGTTATAGTCAATATTTCTTCAACTGTCTTTCCGTAATATGGTTTGAATTTGGAAATTACGATTTCCTCAATTGTAAGCTTTTTTGCAACTGCAACTGATGGAATAAGTTTACCATAAATTCCTGTTGCTTCATTGGCAATTGAAGCAATAATATGATTTACATAACCTTGTTTAAGTGAGTATGCTCTTTGTTTGGCTTGAATGACGCTAAAAGGTTGTTTTCTGACTGATGAAGCATTTGCACCTTTTGTGCAAGCACCTAAATAAAATGTATCACCTTCCGAAAGTTCGTGTGCTTTTCCGTCAGCAATCTTTTGTTTGATTAACTCCCAATCCTTTTTTATTATTTCTAAGTCTGTATTTGAAAAAACTCCATTCGTCAACAAGTTTTATTAGGTAATCCAAAGTATCATAACCTGCTTGATGCAAATAGAAAATCAAAAGAATGTTTGCATTTTTTTTCCAAAAATCGCTATCTTCAAATTGTTGATTTACAACTTCAATGTAATTAATGATATTTAAAACCAATCGCTCTTTTGAACGATATTCATTATTCTTCAACTTTTTTAAAGGAGAAGATTTGAGTTCCATTCCAATTTCAAAAAAGTCTGCTTCCGATTTGGAGTTTGGGTCGTAACCAAAATAAAATTTCTCAAGTATTTGCCCGAAGTTTCCTTTACCTGTATAATTATGTTCTAAAACAAGAGGGTCGCAAGCCTGTCTTAAAGTCCTACCTTTAAGTAGCTTAGCGTAATCAATAACTGATTTTTTATCTTTCGGTTTGTAAGGCAACTTCATTAGTGATTTTTTGATTTAAAGATATTCCAATTTTTTCAATTACTCCGACGACTAATGCATTACCCATAAAAAAAGCTCTTTTTGTATCCGAAACTTCTTCAAGTTTTGTATGGTCATCTGGAAACATATTTAAGCGTTCAAGTTCAACAGGTGAAAGCCTCCTATAACCTTTTGTAGTTAGAATAACGTGTTTAAATCTTGATGGGGATTTTCCTCCCTCACCAGTTATTATTGTTCTTGAAGGTTTATCTAAAGGGTCTGGAAATATCATACCACCTTCACTATAACTATACTCAAAACCTTGTGAGTTCATACGCATTTCTTTTTTTGGCCCTTTTAAATACATCCATTTATCAAGTTCGCTGTTGTCAATGTAGAATTCTGATGTGACCTCACCATTTTGAATAAGGTCTCTCAAAATCGTAAATTCTCCATCATAGTTTGGTTGTGTTTTTATTGTTGTAACCAAACTATTTATCATTACTCCTGAATTTTCAAACAGTCCTGTAGTTTCGCCTTTGTTGAAATTTTCAGAAATTAAAACAATATCTCCTTTAAGTGTAAATTCCGTTGGAAATAATGTTTTTTCTGATATTACGGGTAATGCTTCAGCTAATGTTCCTTCTTCTAAAATCCATTCTGTTGGTGTGACTTCCTTTAAACTTTCATAAATGCAAGTTCCTTGGAGATATGCTAAAATGAAAATTCTTCTTCGTCTTTGTGGCATACCAAAATCGGCTGCATTTATTACTCGCCATTCAACTGCATATCCCAAATGATCTAAACTTTGTAAAATGATTGCAAAGTCTCGTCCTCTTTGCCCTGATGGAGAAATTAGAAGTCTATCGACATTTTCGAGGAACAAATACTTTGGTTTATTTTGTTTTTCTGAAATTATTTTGTGGATACTCCACCACAAAACTCCTTTTTTCCCTATAAGTCCTTTTGAATTTTTTAAGGTTGTTGCAACAGAATAGTCTTGACAAGGAAAACCACCAACCAATAAATCGTGGTCTGGAATTACAGAAACATCAACTTGAGAAATATCATCATTTGAATGACCATTATTTCCAAAACGATTTTCATAAACCAAAGAGGCGTGTTGCATTTTTGTAGATGGTTCCTATTGGTTGCTCCAAACTATTTTGTATGGTGATTTAAGCCCTTTTTTATAACCTGATGATGCAGATTTTCCATTCCATCCTTCAAGTCCAAGACGAAAGCCTCCTACACCTGCAAATAATTCTACGACTTTAATTTCATTTTCCATTGTGAACAGTTTTTAGATATTTCACCTTTTCCTCAGCAACTTTCAAAATACTTAAATCTGCTTCCTCGTCAAGAATTTTGTAAGCGATTTGATCACTTAAAAAATCGTTCTGCAATTCCTTTTCGTCAACTTTAAAAAAGGCAGCAACTTGCTTAATATTTAGCTTGGTTGGCTGTCTTTCGTTGCGTTCAATCTTAGCCAATAGTGAAGTGTCAATACAAATTTGTTCTGAAACAAATTTTAAAGTCAAGCCCGCTGCTTCTCTGAGATTTCTAAGATGTTCTCCAAATGTTTTTGTATTCTTAATTGCTACCATATTAGTCAAATATTGTCCAAAAATAAGGACAATAAATTTATGGACAAAAAAAGTCCATAAAAGTTTTCAACAATGTTTGGGTGGTCGGAGGGCTTGGGTGCGTCGGCAAGAAAATTGCTCTTTTGCAAGCCGAAGTGTCGGCTAGTGTGTCGGGGCTTGCAAATGTGCAGTTTTGAGCAGTGGCAGTCATTTTTTTGTTTATTGTTTTCTGTCTTTAAGTAGCAAATTGTCTGCTGTGTCGTTGTCTTTTTACACTTGTACAGAACTATATACTATATACCATGTACTATGTACTAATTACTTTCCATTAAAAATTATTCCAAGGAAAGGAATGAAATAGTGGTCCTAAAACGGCACCTGCAATTGAAAGATATATTGCATATATTAATACGTATAAGCCCGAAATGGAAGTTCCTATTATTGCGCAAACCTTTCCGGCTCGTAAGTTTTTAACCGAGCCTTCGGTGTACCAAGTAGGGTTTTCGCGAAACAGCTTCTCGTCCTTACCCGATAAAACAAGGGCTATAATACCTAAAATTAAGCCCACAAAACCAAAGCACCAGCAACAAACAATCGATAATATACCCAATACTAACACGGCGGTAGCGTTTGGTAGCGATTGTAACATGTAATTTGGTGTTCCACTTTGTGGTGCTTGATAATTTGTTGTTGGTTCCATACGATTGTAATTTAGTTGATTAGTTTATAAATGTAATTAAAAAGAACTACGATTGTGTTAAATATAAAAAGCCATTTTAAATTTCTTGCTCCGTTTTCGAAGCTATATATCAAATGCAAAGGCAGATATAATAACATTGCAATTGTAGGAATTAATGACGGATAAATTGTAATACTATCGAGCATATTTCCTTTAACTAACTCAATAAACGACCGTTGCATTCCGCACCCAGGGCAGTCGATTCCTAAATACTTTTTATATAGGCATGGCAACGAATTAGTTTCGAGCCAGTGTGCTATGGGCATACGTTGCAGTATGAGGTTAGAAGTGAAAAGCTTGCATAGTTAGTTTCTGTCCGTAAAGTAAACAATAAATGGAATAACAGGCGAAACCTTTTCTAAAATAACAGATTGTAAGCTTATTGCAGCGTATAATCGATTACTCAAGGGAGAGGTTTCGCCTGTTGCATTACATTACGGAAGAACACTAATTATTACTTTTACTTATTAAATTAAGTGCCGACCCAGCCTTAAACCAATCGAATTGGTTTTGATTGTATGTATGGTTGGCCTGAATGCTTTCCTGTACGCCATTGCTGTGATGTAAAATAACAGTAAATGGCTTGCCTTCTGCAAAATTGGTAAGTCCAATTACGTCTATTGAATCGTCCTCCAAAATTTTATCATAATCGGCTTTATTGGCGAACGTTAACGCCAACATTCCTTGCTTTTTGAGGTTGGTTTCGTGAATGCGAGCAAACGATTTTACGAGTACTACTTTAGCGTTTAAGTGCCGGGGTTCCATAGCGGCATGCTCGCGCGATGATCCTTCGCCGTAATTTTCGTCGCCAACAATAATTGAGCTTAAGCCCGCCGCTTGATATGCCCTACTGGCCTCGGGAACTGCTGCATAAATACCTGTTATCTGATTTTTTACCGAGTTGGTTTTATCGTTAAACGCGTTAATGGCACCTATAAGCAAGTTGTTGGATATATTGTCGATATGCCCACGATATTTAAGCCAAGGGCCAGCCATCGAAATATGATCGGTGGTGCATTTTCCCTTTGCTTTAATTAAAAGTTTTAGACCTTTATAGTCGTTACCGTTCCATTGGTCGAAAGGCGCAAGCAGTTGTAAGCGGTCTGATTTTGAATCGACTAAAACCTCAACTTTGCTTCCATCGGCGGCTGGGGCTTTGTAGCCGTTGTCGTCAACCGAAAAGCCTTTTGCAGGAAGCTCAATTCCTTCGGGTTCGTTGAGTTTAACTTTCTGTCCATTTTCGTTAACCAACTCGTCGGTAATTGGGTTGAAGGCAATATCGCCAGCAATGGCAAAGGCTGTAACTATTTCGGGCGATGCTACAAAAGCAAATGTGTTGGGATTGCCATCGGCGCGTTTTGCGAAATTGCGGTTAAACGATGTTATAATGGAGTTTCGCATTTGCTTTTCGGCATCCTTACGAGCCCACTGCCCAATGCATGGGCCGCATGCGTTGGCAAGTACAACACCACCTATGCGGTCGAAAATTTTAATCAGCCCGTCGCGTTCCATGGTAAAGCGAACCAATTCGGAACCAGGGGTTATGGTGAAACTCGATTTTACTTTCAGGTTTTTATCCGATGCCTGCTTTGCAATGGAGGCGGCACGGGTAATGTCCTCGTACGACGAGTTTGTACACGAACCTATTAAGCCTACTTCCAAATTACGTGGGTAATCGTTTTCGATAACGGCTTGTTTAAATTGCGATAGCGGCCAAGCTTTATCGGGCGAAAACGGGCCATTTATATGTGGTTCTAGTTCCGAGAGGTTAATTTCAATTACCTGGTCGAAATATTTTTCGGGATTTTCGTAAACTTCTTTATCGCCTGTAAGATACGACTTTATGGTATTGGCAACTTCAACAACTTCCGTACGGTTGGTAGCCTTCAAATATGCAGCCATTTTATCGTCGTAACCAAATACCGATGTTGTTGCGCCAATTTCGGCTCCCATATTGCAAATAGTGCCTTTGCCGGTGCACGATATTGAAGAGGCACCCTCGCCAAAATATTCGACAATGTAACCAGTTCCGCCTTTAACGGTAAGAATACCGGCTACTTTAAGAATTACATCTTTGGCCGACGTCCATCCGCTTAGTTTTCCGGTAAGCTTAACGCCTATTAACTTCGGGAATTTAAGTTCCCAAGGCATTCCAGCCATTACGTCAACTGCATCGGCACCACCAACGCCAATGGCTATCATTCCAAGTCCACCAGCATTTACGGTATGCGAATCGGTGCCAATCATCATGCCTCCGGGAAAAGCATAGTTTTCGAGAATTACCTGATGGATAATGCCTGCGCCTGGTTTCCAAAAACCAATGCCATATTTATTAGATACCGACGAGAGAAAATCGTAAACCTCTTTATTGGTAATCTCGGCGGTTTTAAGGTCGTTGGTAGCGCCTTCCTTAGCAATAATTAGATGATCGCAATGCACGGTTGATGGCACAGCCACTTTGCTTTTGCCGGCGTGCATAAATTGCAATAAAGCCATTTGCGCCGTTGCATCTTGCATTGCTACTCTGTCGGGATTAAAATCGACGTAATCGGCCCCTTTTATGTATTCTCGGTTTAACACACCTTCGGACAAATGCGTGTAAAGAATTTTTTCGGTTAAGGTTAACGGCTTATTTACAAGCTTTCGGGCACTATCAACTCGTAATACCATATTGGCATACAAGGATTTAATCATTTCGATATCAAAAACCATAAGTTCTATTTTAAGATATGCAATTTACAAAAAAACAGTAGTGAAATGTTTGTTGTACATTTTTGGGTTAAATCTTTTTTTAAGCACTATAAAATATATTGCCTTTGTAAAATCGCTTCGCTAGGCTATTATCTGTTTCAGATTACTTTCGGAGAACTATTCTCTGCGCAACAAAATCGCTGCGCTAGATTCCTCACTTCGTTATTAATGAATATCAAAAAATTAACCTTGAAGGGTGTGTACTATAGCATCGATAAACAACGTGCCTTGTTTAACCTATACTAATGCCTTAATTATTCCTTTATACCTAATGTTTTACACACTTCGGCGTAAGTCATACTTTTATAATCTACAGCTTTAGAGCTTTTTAATTTTGCCGATTTTAAATATACATTTGCAGGTATTAAAATGTACCGAAAAAGGCAATCGTTTGTATAAGGAGGGTCAACTCTTGTTGACATAAATTGTATTGTACCATAATGGGGTATAAAATAATCGAAGTTTCCAATAAAAGTTGATGCTGGTAATTGCCAAACTTCTTGTGGAAATAGGTATTTGTCGGGTTTTACGTAAGCAAGAATTACTCCATTCTCCACAATATCTTCGGTAAATTCTGCATCATCTAAATTAAAATACCAATCTTCTGAACTGCCCGACCAAACTGACGTGTAGAGCCAAGGTGAGGATATTACTTCGGTGGTTGAACCGTTTAAGCCATCTCTTCCATCCAATCCATCTCGGCCCGAAGGACCAACTGGGCCTGTTTTAACACAACTAGTTAACCCAGTAGCAACCAAGGCTAATACCGTAAAAGCTTTTATTGTAATTGTTTTCATACTAAAATAATTAAGGTTAATGGTTGTTTTGGCTTATTTGCAAAAACCATTCCAAATAAAGTAGCAAGTTGAAGTTACAAAATTATTTATATACAACAAGTTTATTAAACTGACATATTAATTTTTAACGCAATAATTTAAATTTTATCATGTCTTGGTTCTTAGTTCTTGATTCTTGGTTCTATTTAATAATTTCATTTACACCTTCTTTGTTTTCCAGTTTCCTTTGCGGAAAATAAAAAATCCAACAACGGCAATTGATGTTTCGGCGACTAAAATGGCAATATATACTCCATTTTCGCCAATGCTCGAATGTATTGCAAGCAAGTATGCCAGTGGAATTTCGATACACCAAAAGCAAAATAAGTTAATATAAGTAGGCGTGTATGTATCGCCTGCACCGTTTATCGATTGCACCATAACCATGCCTAACCCATAGAAAACAAAGCCATAACTTATTGTACGCAAGCATACCGCGCCTTTTTCAATTACCAAAGCATTGTTGGAGAACAACGATATAAATTGGTGTGCAAATATTACAAGAAAAATACTAGCAACGCCCATTACAATAATATTAGCAATACTGGTAATCCAAGCTGCGCGTTCGGCGCGATCGGGCTGGCCTGCACCAAGGTTTTGTCCCACCAACGTTGATGCTGCATTGCTCAACCCCCACGATGGCAGTAGCGAAAAGATAACAATTCGAATTGCTATTGTATAACCTGCCACCACTTCGCTACCGAACACCGACAAGGTGCGCACCATAAACACCCAGCTGGTAGTGGCTATAAGGTTTTGCATTATTGCGCCCACCGAAAGCTTAATAATTTGCCGTAACACCTGCCATTCTATAGTTATGTGCGGCAATAAAAGCTTTACGGCTCTTTTTCCCGAAAACAACAAATACATTTGGTATATTACCGCTAAGCCTCTGCCAGTAGTAGTTGCAATGGCAGCCCCTTTAATGCCAAGCTCGGGAAATGGCCCTAAACCAAAAATAAGACTTGGGTCGAGAATTAAGTTCAATAAATTGGCATACCAAAGCACCCGCATGGCAATGGCTGCATCGCCGGCACTTCGAAATGCAGCGTTTATAATAAAAAGTAGAAGTATAACAATGTTGCCCGTAAGCATTATAGCGGTGAAGAGGTAGTTTTCGGAAATCAGCTTTTCCGATGCTCCCATCAAACGTAACAGTTCTTTCGAGAAAAATAAGCCTGGTATTGCCAGCACCAATGCGATAAAGATGCCAGCAATTATAGCCTGCGCGGCTGCCACCGAAGCTCCTTCAGGGTTTTTTTCGCCAATGCGGCGCGCAATCATGGCCGTTGTTCCGGCGCTTAAACCAAAGCCAATGGCGTATATAATGGTCATCATCGATTCGGTAAGTCCAACGGTAGCAACTGCGTCGGACCCTAATCGGGAAACAAAAAATATATCGACAACAGCAAACAGCGATTCCATCATCATTTCGAGCACCATAGGAACGGCAAGCAAAAAGATGGATCTATTAAGGCTAACTTTGGTGTAATCGTGCTCGCCACCCTTAATAGCGGCAACAACTTCGCCAAATAAAACCGTAATTGTTGCTCGTAATTGTTTTATGTATGTAACTATCAATTTAATTGATTTAATGCGTATTGTATCGATGCCGCTAAATTTAGGTTGTGAAAGCCCTTCGGGCTTAACTAAACAAAATAAACAACTTCGATGTTCGGAAAGGCTTTAGTTTTTAGGTAAAACTAAAAAAGCGAAGCCTTTCGACTTCGCTTCTTCTGTTTAAAGAATCAATCGACTAATAAAACTTCGATCTATTATCAACAATATCGGCAAGCTTCTTTAATGCGTTATTGCATTCGTAACTAGCACGCGACTGATATGTGTAACCCATACGTTTCTTAGAGTCGGCATAACTGTTTGGGGCAATAGGAGCATTGGTAATATTTGAAACATACACAACGTAAACGCCATTGTTTCCGATAATAGGCTCCGAAATTTTGCTCTTACCAAAATTAGTTCCAGCAGCTATAACTTTAGGTTCCACACCCGAACTAGGTAGCGAATAAGCTGAAAATGAAATTCCATTAGCGTTTTCGAATGGGAGTTTCAATTTAATTGCCAAATCCTGAAGGTTGGACACTCCTGTTTTTGCTTTATTTATTTGTTCGGCAAGCTTTTCGGCCTTCTTTTCCTTACGAACTTGCAATTCAATTTCGGTTTTTACTTGTTCGAGCGGTGCAGTACCTTTTTTACGCACAGCTGTAAGTGCTGCAACAATGTAACGATCGGTAATGTCGATAGGCTCCGAAACTGCAAGTTTGTCGGAAGTATAAATCCAACGCAAAACGGCACGTGGCTGATCCAAACCTGGTATTGCCTTGTCGGATTCACTTAAATTGGTAGCAAGCTTTTTAACTAGATTTTGCTTGGTAACAGCCGAATTAAACAGCTCGAGGGTATTGTTTTCGCTGGCGAATTTAATAGCTTTTGCATATATCTGATTATATGTTGCTTGGCTAGGTTCGATTTTGCGCTCTAAAATAGCAACTTTTACTTTTTTAACATCCTTACCTTTGTCGAGAATATTAAGAATATGATAGCCAAAGTTGGTTTGTACCACTTTAATATCGCCCTTTTTACCTTCGAAAGCCGCATCGTTAAATGGTTTTACCATAGCGCCATCTTTAAACCAGCCCAAATCGCCAGCTTTTTCGGAATTACTTTTATCGTCGGAAAACGCTTTAGCTAGTTCGGCAAAATTACCACCTTTATCGATAAGTATTTTTAAGCTATCGGCAGTTGCTTTAGCTTTATCGCCAGCTTCTTGAGTTTGTCCTTTGGGTGAAATAAGAATATGACGTGCTTTTACCGAATCGGGCAGGCTAACTATTTTATACAAACGAGCTAATTTATACGAGCCGTTGTCCAAATAAGGCCCATAAATATCGCCAGCAGCTGCTTTGAACATAAAGTTATCGAGTGAATCGGGCAATTCTTTTGGCTTATAATTTTTGTCGGTATATGGCACATCGGAGTTGCCGTTAACAAACGTCTCCACTTCGGTAGTAGAAGCAAAATCGGGCTTTGCCTTAACAATCCATTCTTCGGCAGCTGCTTGGTCTAAATTTGAAGGAACGACGTCGAACGACACGTATTCTATATCGCGAGAAGCAGTTTGATTGAAAAGGAATTTATGATTATTGTAGTATTTCTTCAAGTCGGAATCGGTAATTTTAACAGCGGAATCGGCAATACTACTGTATGGGAGAGATATGTAGGTAAAATCGACCTTTTTATTACTCTCAATAAAATCGTTTTTAGCCAAAAATGTTGGTGCAGTTAACCCTTTACTTATCAGGCTTGTGTACTTGGTATTTATTCTATCGTTTTTGATCTGATCTTCGACATATAACCAAAAAGTTTTTTGCTTACCCGATGGATCTTGATCCATATTTTTGAGAAATGACAGTAAATTAGTTTTGTTAAACTCGCCAGTTTGCTGGTTGGTAAATATTTGTCTAACAATCTGATGCGGGTTTGCACCTTGAATAAGGTCGAAAAGCTCGTCGGGAGTAACGGTAAGCCCAAGCTTATTGTATTCCTTAACCATAACTTTATCGCTTATAATACCTTGCCATGCTTGTTCGCGAATGCCGTCGAGTGTTTTCTCGTCGATATTACCATCGTTCGAGTTAATTTTGTGAATTTCAGTAAGTTCGTTAATTTTACCTTCAAGCTCTTGTATTTTTATGGATGAGCCCCATATTTCGCCTACATCCATTTTGCCGCCCGAAAACATCGACTTACGTGAATCGAGGAAATCGCCTAATATAAAGGCTAATAATGACAGGCCTATAACGCTAGCAACTAAAATTCCACCTTTGCTTCTAATCTTCTCTAATGTAGCCATTGATAATGTATTTTACTTTAAAAATTAAGCCACGAATATAAGAATTAAAACTATTTGTTTCTCTAACAGTAAAAAAAATTAAAAGAAATACCTATCCTAATTTCTATCTACCTTAAAATAAACGAGTTCTAATCGCGTATTCGAAACCTTCAATATTTTAATGTTAAATTTATCGATTTTTATAATTTCGTTGGGTTTAGGCAAATTGTGGTGATTGAACAGGATAAAACCAGCAAGAGTGCTATAATCCTCCGATTCGGCTATATTTAGCCCAAACGTTGCATTTAAGTATGCAATTTCCAAACGGCTCGAAAGCACATATTCATTGGGCTTTACCTGTTTTTCAATTAAATCGTCGGTATCGTGTTCGTCCTCTATTTCGCCGAAAATTTTCTCCATAATATCTTCGAGAGTAACCATACCCGAGGTTCCTCCATATTCGTCAACCACTACCGAAATGCTACGGTGATGATGCATAAACTCGTGAAGTAGCTTATTGGCCGGCATAGTTTCGGGAACGAATGTTATTGGCGAGAGCTTATCCTTAATTGATAAAGGCTTCTTAAACAGCTCTTTCGAATTCACATACCCCTCAATATTGTCGATAGAGTTGCGATAAACAATTATTTTGGAGTATCCGGAAGTGATGAACTTCTTTTTCAGGTCGTCGATATCTCCATTAATATCAATCGATTCAACTTCGGTACGAGGAATCATGCAATCGCGAATGCGTACTTTCGAAAAAACCAATGCATTCTGAAAAATTTTAAGTTCTTGTAGCTGTTTATTTTGAAATTCGAACTGATGTTGAGAATCCGACGACATTAATTTGCCGATATTTCGAATAAAAGCATTGGTGTTTTGGTCTTTAAGTGTTTCGGAAGGTTTTAGAAGCCTAGGAAATTCGGCAATAGCAACAAGCGTTTGCGCAAAAGGATAGAAAAGTACGTAAAAACACAATAAAGGAAAGAAGAAAACTTTAAGTTGCTTGTTAGGGTTTACAGTAAATATAGTATGGGCAGAGAGTTCGGAGACAACAACATCAACAAACAAAACTACACAAAGCACTAATATACAAGAGATAAAGTTGTTATTAATAAAATTGTGGAGGTATAATTGGTGGAGTTGGTAAAAGCAAACAACGGTGCAAATAAGCGATAGGTAGAAGCCTATCATTAAGGTAGCTACGAATACTCGACTGTTTTTAAGGAAGATATGAATAATCCGCGCCGAGAAGTTGTTGCTTTTTAATTCCAGTTCAAAACGTAGTTTATTGCTCGATACAAAAGCCATTTCCATTCCCGAAAAGAAAGTGGCGAACAATAGCGAAAGTATAAACAACCAGAAAGTAATCATAGCTACGAAAGTAACTATTTTTTTTACTATTTGGTTTACATCTGTAATGATGTTTAAAATAACTCAAATAATAAGGCTTTAGCCTAAATATCAATAATTAGGGTCCATCTGTAAGTGTAAAATAAATGGAGTAACAGGCGAAGCCTTTTATAAAATAACAGATTATAAAATTATTACATCGTATAATCGAATACGTAATGGAAAGGTTTCGCCTGTTGTATTATATTACGAATAGACACTAATTAGTGTGCATCTGTAAGTGCAAAATCCTGACAGGTTTTGTATTAAAAAAATTCTCCGCAACTTGTAATTGCCAGAAAATCATTTTTTTACCGAAAACCTGTCAGGATTTAATTAAGTGCGTTAAACCAAGGCTAGCGCTTGTTGTATGTCGGCCTTTATATCTTCAATGTTTTCGATACCAACCGATAACCTAAGTACGCCAGGTATTACGCCTGAATTAATCTGCTCTTGCTCAGACAATTGCTGATGCGTTGTAGAAGCAGGGTGTATAATTAATGTTTTTGCGTCGCCAACATTTGCCAAATGGCTAATAAGTTTTACGTTATTAACTATCTTATCGGCAGCATCTTTACCGCCCTTTACTTTAAAGGAAAGTACACCACCAAACCCGTTTTTTAAATACTTTTTAGCCAACGAATGGTAAGGACTGTTTGGCAATCCTGGATACTCAACCTTTTCCACATTTGGCTGTTTCTCAAGCCACTGTGCAATTTCGAGAGCATTGTCAACATGACGTTGAACACGTAACGACAATGTTTCGAGGCCCTGGATAAGTAAAAACGCATTGAACGGACTAAGAGCCATGCCATAATCGCGTAAGCCTTCAACACGAGCGCGAATAATAAAGGCAATGTTTCCGAACGGACCTGGTGCGCCGAAAACGTCCCAGAATTTTAGCCCATGGTACCCTTCGGATGGCTCTGTAAATTGAGGAAATTTGCCGTTTGCCCAGTTAAAATTACCTGCATCGACAATTACACCGCCTATGCTGGTTCCGTGACCGCCAATCCATTTTGTAGCCGACTCAACTACAATATTGGCACCATGTTCGATAGGACGAAATAAGTATCCGGCCGCACCAAAAGTATTATCGACCACTAAAGGTAAATTGTGTTTCTTAGCAATAGCAGCAATAGCATCGAAATCGGGAATATTAAACTTCGGATTACCAATAGTTTCCAAATAAATGGCTTTGGTTTTATCGTCGATAAGTTTTTCGAAATCTGCAGGAGCGTCGCCATCAACAAATTTTACCTGTATGCCCAAACGCTTAAATTGAACTTTAAACTGATTGTAAGTGCCTCCGTATATGTACGATGTAGAAACAAAATTATCGCCAGCACCCAAAATATTTGTTAACGCTAAAAACTGAGCCGACTGCCCCGAAGCAGTTGCTAAAGCAGCCACACCACCTTCGAGGGCAGCAATGCGTTTCTCGAAAACATCGGTGGTTGGATTCATTAAACGCGTGTAAATATTGCCAAACTCTTGTAAACCAAATAGTTTTGCAGCATGCTCTGAGCTATCGAAAACGTACGACGATGTTTGATAAATAGGCACTGCTCGCGATTTGGTTGTTGGGTCAACTTCCTGACCCGCATGTAATTGTAATGTTTCAAAACGATAATTTGTTGCTGACATAGTTTATTTTTTTATGAGAGTTAAATTTAAAATTGTCTTATTAATATTATATGTCAAAGGTCGGTATTTTATACGAAAAGAAAATACCACAGAATTGGTATATTGCATACCTGTTTTTAGGTATATTTAAAAACACGTAAGAAGCAATTATTATGTTTTCAATTAGAAAAGCAAACACGACTGATATTGAATTACTTACTAATTTAGCGCGCGAAATTTGGACAGAATACTATACCGAAATTATTTCGATGGAACAAATTGAATACATGCTTAATATGATGTATTCGCATAAAACAATTGAAAACGAAATTTTGGCAGGTGTTTATTGGAATATACTTGAGGAAAACAATAAACCTGTTGGTTTTGTGGTATTTACCAACGAGAGCAATAAAACCCTTAAACTAAACAAATTGTATGTTCAGGTAACGCATCACGGCAAGGGATTTGGACAAAAAGCTATTAACTACGTAGTTAACTTTGCCGAACAGAACGAATTTACGAGTGTTTATCTGGTAGTGAATAAGAAAAATTTACGAGCCATAAAAACCTACGAAAGGTACGGTTTTGTTTGTACCGAACAGGTTATAAAGGACATAGGAAAAGGCTACGTAATGGACGATTTTGTATATACGTATGCAATTGTTAGCGAGCATATTAAAAACAACACTGTTCAGACAAATTTAACGTTTAAGAGAAAAAATATGGCAGAAATAAAGACGAAACAAAATAACACAGACGTTCACGAATTTATAAAAACGTTTGCCGACACAGAGCAAAAACAAAAGGACAGTTTTGAGCTGCTCAAACTTATGCAGGACTTCACAGGCTATGAACCTAAAATGTGGGGGACTTCTATTATCGGTTTTGGTCAGTATCATTACAAATCAGATAGAAGCACACAAGAAGGCGATTGGCCGCTGGTCGGATTTTCGCCACGCAAAGCTGCAATATCGCTTTACGTTTACACAGGGAGCAAGGAACACGAACATTTACTTAATGACTTAGGCAAATTCAAAATGGGCAAAGCCTGTATCTATGTCAAAAAACTTTCCGACATTAATCAGGAATCATTGAAAAAACTAATGAAAGCAACTATTAACTTCTTACAATCAAAATATGAAACACCTTAAAATAGATATAGGAACTTTGATTATGGGAATTGTAACGACCGTAATAGCAATGATTTTTACACAGACAAAGAAAAATAATAAAAACCGAACGTACACTAATCATTTGGCACTTAGTAATTGTAAATAAGCAATTTGTAACCTGTATTTATGCTATATAACACTAAATCAGTAAACTATCTGTCACTTATTCCCGTTCGGGCTGTAGAGGAATTTACTGAAACCGAAGAGCGAATAACGCTGCTAATACCTAAATTTAAACATCGCATTTTTCAGAAGCTTTTTATACCGAGGCATAAATCGCCGCATTTTCGCATTCATTTAGATAGTATTGGAAGCCAAGTATGGAGGCAAATAGATGGATTACAGAGCGTTGAAATGATTTGCTCGAAACTTCACGAAGGTTTAGCCGATGAAATGTTATCGATTAACCAGCTTGAAGAACGTGTAACTACGTTTCTTACCGAATTGTATAAGAGTAGATTTGTAACTTTTAAGGGAAAGATTTTATAGGTTGAAGAGGTTATAAAGGTTATAAAAGGTTGTAGAGGTTGTAGAGGTTGTAGAGGTTGTAAAGGTTGTAAAGGTTGTAAAGGTTGTAAAGGTTGTAAAGGTTGTAAAGGTTGTAAAGGTTGTATAGGTTGTAAAGGTTGTAAAGGTTGTAAAGGTTGTAAAGGTTGTAAAGGTTGTAAAGGTTGTAGAGG
>JANYAP010000049.1 GCA_025361285.1 Bacteroidales bacterium
AGAACACTGTGTTGAAAACCAGCCACTTGGGGCTTAGCCCCTTTATATTCATCTCTCAGTAAAAATAGCCGGAAAAATATTTTTTTTGTATATCTACAACTATTTAGTTTTCAACAGTATTTGTTAGTGGCGGAATTGCTGAACAAACTCTATTACCTTGGTTTCGGCTTTAAAGCCATATACCGGGCAATCGGGTTGGTTGCAATTGAGCCACCTCGAAATTAATTCATTCGAATACGAAGATTACCTCATTGCTGCCTGTTTTACCAACGATGGTACTATTGTTGAAAATGAACTGGCGCATCGTTTGTTTTCGCTTATTGCTACTGAAAACGGCATTTGCAATACCACTTCTGATACAAAGAAAAAACTCGAAGATATTCTTTTCTCCGAAAAGCAGGCTGTTATCGACGATAACGCCAACCGCAATAAAGATTTTTTCGATACCGAAATGGATAAGCTCGACCAATGGGCTGATGATATGAAAATTAGCCTCGACAAAGAAATAAAAGACCTCGATGCCGAAATTAAACTTCGTAAATCGGAAGCTAAGAAAATGCTTAACCTCGAAGCCAAGATAAAAGCGCAACGTGCCATCAAAGACCTCGAAAAGAAACGAAGCGAAAAACGCCAGAATCTATTCGAAGCACAAGACACTATCGACGAACGTAAAGAAGAACTCCTCACCGAGGTTGAACGACGTTTAAAACAAAGCATTAAAGCAACTGAGTTATTTACAATTAAATGGACATTAAAATAATTATTAACCCCAAAGGTTAATAATTTGTGTATTTTTATATATTTGCATGAAATTATATTACAAACCTAAAAAACTGGAAAAAACTGTTGTCGATTTATCTGCAATAAAGAAAAATTATGGCACTATGGCAAAAGCAGTAAATACAAGATTGAACGAGCTTAAACATGCTACAAATCTTGAAGAATTACGCTTTTTACCGCAAGCAAATTGCCCTGAACTTTCTCAAAATTTTAAAGGTTACTTAGCTGTTGACGTTTCTGGAAACCACCGGATAATTTTTGAACCTGCAAATCAACCAACTCCTTTGAAAGTTGACGGTGGTTTAGAATGGTCTAACGTTACCGAGGTTACTATAATTGAACTTGCATACGATTACCATAAAAAATAAAAAAAATGAAGTACAAAACTCTACAAGATATTAACGACGCTAAAGAGGTTATATCATGTCCTGGAGATACTTTGTTGGAAACTATAAAAGCAAAAGGTATTTCGCAAGCCGATTTGGCTATGAGGATGGGCAGACCTCTTAAAACCATTAACGAAATTGTTATGGGTAAAGCTGCCATTACCCCCGAAACTGCACTGCAACTCGAAAGGGTTATTGGTCCCTCTGCCGATTTTTGGTTGAATTACGAAAAGCAATATAGGCTCGATTTAGCCGAAATTGAAGAATCGGAGCAAATGTATCAAGCTGTTACTTGGGTTGCCCAATTTCCTTTAAAGGAAATGAAAAAATTACAATGGTTAAATTTCGAGGACGACCCTGTTTCCAAAACCGATGCAGTTTATAAATTCTTTTCTGTTGCCAGTAAAGAGTCATTTGAATCGTACTATCACGAAAACTTATATGCTGCCGCTTTTCGTAAATCAGAATCATCAAGTCAAAACCCTTACGCAATAGTTTCGTGGCTTCGCCAAGGCGATAAACAATCTGAGAAAATTCAGATTCCGCCTTATGATAGTAAAAAGTTTAAGGCAATTTTACCTCAAATAAAGCTTTTAATGGCAACAAAACCCGAGGGTTATTTTAGCCAATTGCAAAATATGTGCTTCGGTTGTGGTGTAAAACTTGTATTCACTTCTATTTTACCCAAAGCACCCATTCATGGTGCAACTCGCTGGCATAACGACAATCCGTTAATTCAGCTTACCGCCCGCTACAATCGTAACGATATTTTTTGGTTTACTTTCTTCCATGAAGCTGCACATATTATTCTGCATGGTAAAAAAGACGTTTTTATCGAAGGTATTGAACAATCGGAAGAAATAAAGTCTAAAGAACTTGAAGCCGACAATTTTGCCGCTAAATGGTTACTTACCGATGCCGAAGAACAAGAAATAATAAATACCAAACCACTATCGGTTGAAGGAATTAGCCTTTTTGCAAAAAAATTTATAACTAACGAAGCTGTTATTATGGGTCGTTTGGCTAAACACAAATATTTGCATGATAGTGAGGGCTGGAAACATGGATTTTACAAGAATGTAGAACTTGTTTAATTATAAAAAGAAAAAGCCCGCTATTAACGGGCTTAAATTCTTTTCACTTAGTTACATGCAGCTTTTTACGACTGTAGAGGCTTTACTAAGTATTACGACACAAATATACAAACAATACATAAATTGCTGTTAAAATATTTTGACATATTATGGTAAAGAATAAAATAACTATCCAAAAGATAGTTTCATTTACACAGATGATGCAGTTTCCGACCATTTCGTTGACATTACCAAAATGGTCAAGATAGGTTCGGGGGCTGGACATTGAATTTACACTTTATTAATAACAACTTTTGTCAATGAATAGTGAAATAGTACTATACCAGAACCAAGAAGGCAACATTAAAATAGACGTGCGTTTAGAAGATGAAACCGTTTGGCTCACTCAAGAACAAATGGGTTTACTTTTTGGCAGAGCAAAATCAACCATTAGCGACCATATCAAAAATATTTTTGAAGAAGGTGAATTAAACGAAGAAGTGGTTGTTCGGGATTTCCGAATTACCACTCAACATGGCGCCATTGAAGGGAAAACACAGGAATCGAAAGTAAACCTCTATAATCTCGACGTTATTATTTCGGTTGGCTATCGGGTAAAATCGCAGCAAGGTACACAGTTCCGTATTTGGGCTACCCAACGCCTTAAAGAATACATTGTAAAAGGTTTTGCATTAAATGACGACCGCTTTAAATCGGGGTCATCTATGAACTATTTCAACGAGTTACAAGAGCGTATTCGCCAAATACGTATTTCCGAAAAATTCTTTTATCAAAAAATCAAAGACATTTACAAAACCAGTAAAGACTACGACCCCAAAGACGAAAAAACAATCGAATTCTTTAAAATAGTTCAAAACAAGTTGCTTTGGGCTATAAGCCAGCAAACAGCAGCAGAACTCGTGTATCGGCGGGTCGATGCTTCGTTACCTTTAATGGGTATGTTGAGTTACGACAAAAAAAATGCTGTGTCGGTAAAAAAATCTGAAATCGGCATTGCTAAAAACTACCTCAATGAAGATGAAATTAAATTGTTGGGGCTTTTGGTTGAACAATATTTGGCTTTTGCCGAAACCATGGCTCAACAGCAAACACCAATGTATATGACCGATTGGATTAATCGCCTTGATAGTATCCTGCAGTTAAACGGCAGGGAATTGCTTACACATGCAGGTAAAATTAGCCACCAAATGGCTTTAAATAAATCGGAAGCAGAGTACGAAAAATTTAAAATATGCCAAAAAACAATTGAGAAAGAACAATCGTTAAAAGAAATTGAAGAGGATATTAAAAAATTGAAAAAATAATCAGTATCAGAATTTTCAGTATTAATGGATTAACAAGATTATTAAACATTGTTGTCCGGTAAAAAAAATTTACCGGGTAAGCCATTACTGACTAACCCGGAAGGTTACCTTTGATGTTACCAAGCATTAAACGTAACCATTGGTAAAAGTAAAAATTTTAGCGGACAGCCCGATGAGCAATGTAAAGAATTGCTAAAACGAATTGAAGTAAAAACACCTACTTTTTTACCCGACAAAAAAGTAGATGTGGTCACCTACAAAAAACTAACAACCACGCGTAAGTAATTTTATACCAATTTGTTACAAGGATAAATACAGGGTTTTAAATATGAAGATTCGTTACAAAGTTTATTCTCCATTATTTGAATAACCTTTTTTCAATATATTAACTTACCAATCAGAGATATAAGTATAGTTAGATTGACGGCTATGCCGTACACGGACAAACAGCAGCCGAAGTTATTTATACCCGTGCTGATGCCGAAAAAGAATTTATGGGCTTAATGACTTTCCCTGGCAGTCGTCCGTACCTGAAAGATGTTGTAGTTGCAAAAAAATATTTAGACGAAAAAGAACTTCGTTCGCTTGGTCAAATAGTATCGGGTTATTTAGATTTTGCCGAACGTCAAGCCGAACGGGAACAAGCAATGACAATGAAAAATTGGGCTGAACATTTGGACAAAATTTTGACAATGAGCGGAGAAAAACTGTTGCAGGGCGCAGGCTTCGTCAGCCACGAAATTGCTATTGAAAAGGCTACCTCAGAATATAAGAAGTTTCAGCAAAAAACATTGAGCGAAGCAGAAAAAAATTATATGGAAAGTTTGAAGGTATTAGAAAATAAAACCAAAGATAATAAAAAATAACACTTACGCCCTTGCAAGCACATTGCCAAAGGCATTTTTGCCATCGCACAAAAAAACAAAATAAATTTGTGCTTCGTGGATAAGTTGGTGTAATTTGACAGAGACTAAAACAAGAACTAAATGATTGATAAACAGATGGAAAACAAAGAACACCAGCCCCTAATCGAGTAGACTGCCCAGTCGGCTTTACCTGACTGGGAGAGCCTCTCACACCACTGTACGTACGGGTCTCGTATACAGCGGTTCATTTAGATGAGGAGCAATTTTGTTTACCCTGTTTCGCTTATGATAAGGCTAGCTAGGCATCCTTATCGAATTTGAAACATCTAAATGTTCAACCCTTCATTGTTT
>JANYAP010000065.1 GCA_025361285.1 Bacteroidales bacterium
AGTGCAATAGCATTCTTATTCATACCAAGAA
Source organism: Bacteroidales bacterium (assembly GCA_025361285.1). Classification (GTDB taxonomy): domain Bacteria; phylum Bacteroidota; class Bacteroidia; order Bacteroidales; family JAAUTT01; genus JAAUTT01. Next base: position 32 of record JANYAP010000065.1, read on the forward strand.
GACGGTAGTAGTAGCGCAGACCATATACCATGTGTTTAAAGCTGCTTCGCGATGGAGACCTCGGATCGCGTGCAAGGGCAACAAGGTACTCGTTGATCTCTTCAGGATCGGTCTGTTCTGGCAGCTTACTGAAATGAACAACACACAGCGCGATCCGCCTGATGTAATTATTTAATGTACTTTTGCTCTGGCCGCGCAGGATAATCTGTTGTTCCAGTTTACGGACTACATTAGCAAATTCAGGAACAAGCTCAATAGCCTGTTCAACAATAGTAAAACCCGATTTCTTTCTCATAATCAGAAATTTTAAGTGAATAATCTTTCAAATTATGGAAAGAATCAGGTACTTTTAAAAGCTATCCCGCGGAGGCGGGATTTAGTTCAACAAACGTTATAGGTCATGGCTGTCATTTGCATTGCTCGGAGTCTGTACCCTTTAGATAAATTGCAACCCCAGGATATCTCCTTAAGCCGCCACGCCCCATACCGTCAAACGTTGTGTGCAACCCTAAAAATCGCCTCGATGATTGTTTACAGCATGATTGAAAGAACAAAAACTAACAATCCACCGCAAAAGCAGAGTATGGCAGCCCATCGCACCGCCGTTCCGGCGCTGCCATACTCTGCTTTTTTGCCTGCCCGCCCGCTTCGTTGATAGTTTTGTGCATTATGATAGGACAGATTTGTAAAGTTCTATGCATTGATCATTCCGTGATAGCTTGTTCCGATTCTAACTCATGAAAAGACTTGCTTTTATCTTTAATCCATTTCGATGCAAACTTCATTTCGATAGGTGTGAGCAACTGGATGCAAAGTTGAATATCATCTGTGGGCATTTCGTTAAAGAACAATTTGTTTACGAACGATATTTCTTTGTAGCATTCTTTCAAAACAGCATCCCCCGCCTCTGAAAGTACCAACCGTTTTGAACGTTTGTCTTCCGTATCGGGTTGTTCTGTTAAAAAGCCCTTTTTGTTCAACCTTTCTATAATGAGCAAACCCGATGACAACTCACTAAAATTTGAATAAATTACTTCGGTCTTTTTAATATTTGGTGTATTAGAAATTGCAGCCAGATAAAGAAATTCTTCGAGACCACCTAACCCACATTCCTTAAGCGCAATGACCATATATGTGTTGTTGAGCTTGAAAACAATACCAATAATTTTAGCCATTGTACTATAAATATTGGGCGGGATATGTCCTCCTAAAAAACCTTCTTTATTTTTCTCTTCCCTTTCTTTAATCAGGTAAAAACGACAAAATTCCTCAATTGTACAATCATTGTGGGCTTCTTCATATTCAGCCCACAGCTTAACTAATTCAGCTGTTCTGTTCATTTTATATCATTTATGATGCAAATATAAAAAATTAACACAGGTAAATGAGATTATACAACATTAATGTTTAATATTGCAAATAATTACAACATTAATGCTATATAAATATGAGTGTAAAGAAACCTGATAGTAAAATAGCATGGATTGCAATAGTAGCAATTATGCTTTATAGCTCAGTATTTAGCTATGGTCAGTCCACAATAAAAGGTATTGTTAAGGACAAAAGCGGCAACCCCGTAGCTTATGCAACAGTTATGATTAAAAATTCAACCGAAGGGCTAAGTACCGACACTTTGGGCAAATTCAACTTTAAAACCAAATTAACCGGAGAACAGGTTATTCTGGTTTCCTTTATTGGGTACGAACAATTGGTTTACCCCCTTAAATTAGAAAATAAAGAGTATCAGCTCAATTTGGTTCTAAAAGAGAATACAACAACGCTTGGTGAAGTAGTTATTTCTGCCGGAACCATCGAAGCCCGAAACGACAGGATAGTTGCTGTTTTAAAACCCATAGATATTGTTACTTCTGCCGGGGGGCAAGGCGATATTGCCGGAGCTATTGAAACCCTTCCGGGAGTGCAACGAAATGGGGGCGACCAAACAGGTATTATGGTGCGGGGTGGAGATGTTAACGAAAGTATGGTTATAATAGACGGGACAACCGTTCAAAATGCTTTTGGAAGTAATATACCCGGGGTATCGCAACGCAGCCGCTTTAGTCCGTTTCAGTTTAAAGGTACTTCATTTAGTAGCGGTGGGTATAGTGCCAGGTACGGTCAGGCGCTTTCTTCGGTATTAGACCTTCAAACCAACGATTTACCAGAGCAATCGAATATAAATGTTGGGCTAAACTTTTCCGGCGCAGCCGTTTCCGGCTCAAAATTAATGGACAACAATGCCATTGAGTATTCGCAAACTACACCAATCTTTCCCCATATTATGCAGCTACAAAAACAAATCTTAATTTTTATAATGTGCCACAAGGGGGAGGCTTTTCAACCCGCTGGGTTTCTAAAATATCCGATAAAGGTATTTTTAAAATGAATTTTCAGCAAAGTTCCAATAATACCGGAATAACCATTCCCGACCCACAAACACCAGCCAGTATTATTAATTTTGGATTGAAAAATGAAAACACTTTTTTTAATACCTCATTTTCATACTGGGCTTCCGAAAAAATAAGATATTCCACAGCCTTTGCATTTAGCAATAATACTGATAATATAAACTGGGGCGCAATAAATGTTTTTCGTCACGACAGCAGGGTACAAGGCAGGGGCGAAATGTTATACGAAATAAACAATAACTTAAAACTGTCTGCCGGAACCGAAATTCAACATTACAGCTACCAACAACAGTACGATACATTGCACGGTAAGTTCGATGAAACACTATCGGCTGTTTATGCAGAAACCGAATGGAAACCAGTGAGGCTTTTAGGCATTAAGGCCGGGGTAAGAGTCGAAAACAGTGCATTATTAAATAAAAATAATATAGTACCAAGGCTCTCGGCTGCAATTAAAACCAGTGACCATGCTCAAATATCATCAGCAGCGGGTATCTTTTATCAATCTGTTACACCAAATTATCTATTGCAGGGTTATAAGCCCGGTTTTCAAAAAGCAACCCATTACATGCTCAATTACCAATGGATAAACAACGACAGGACTTTTAGGATTGAAGGCTACTATAAAAGTTACCAGCAATTGGTGCGCGAAAATGGCATGGCATATAATCCAAATCCATACCGTTACAACTTTGGCATGGTCGATAATTCGGGCAATGGTTATGCAAAAGGTATTGACTTCTTTTGGAGGGACAAGAAGACTATTAAAAATCTTGATTATTGGATATCATACAGTTTTATTGACACAAAACGCCTTTATCAAAATTATTTGGCATCAGCAACGCCCGATTATGTTTCGCCCCATAATTTAAACATAATCACCAAATATTTTATAGACGCTATTCAAACCAATATTTCAATAAGCTACAACTATGCAAGTGGTCGGCCGTATTATAACCCAAGTGCGACCACGTTCTTATCAAACAAAGCTCCCGATTATCACAATTTGGCGTTAAGTTTAAGTTACCTCGCTACAATTAAAAAAATGTTCACCGTATTTTATTTAAGCATCGACAATATTACAAACCATCATAATGTATTGGGTTATCGCTACTCAAATGATGGAGCTTTTCGATACCCGATATTACCGCCTGTATATCGTTCAATATTTTTTGGCATAAATATTTCACTAACTAAATTCAATAAAGACGAACTTTAATCCTTTAATAAAAACTTTATCAATATGAAAACAATACTTACAACCATTGCTTTTATTTTAATGGTGTCATTTACACTTAGCATAAAAGCACAAACATTTGAACAAAACTTAAGTTCAGCATTTGCAAAATTCGATTCTGCAACCACAATAGCCCAAATGATGCCAGCTTCCTCTTTATTAGACATCATTGCCATTCAAAATAGCGGCCAATGGGCTGCAAATTATTACGCAGCTTATGCAAAAGCCATAATTTCGTTCGTTGAACCCGATGTAAAGAAAAAGGACTTGTTAATAGATGAAGCCGAAAAATATTTCTCGAAAATTAATACCGTGCTCCCCGATAGTTCCGAGAAATATGTTTTAGCTGCATTAATAGTAAATGCAAGGGTTTCGGTAGATGGTCGTAGCCGTGGCAGCCATTATGGGCCAATATTAGACCAGAATTTAAAAAAGGCAAAAGCTATTAACCCCAATAATCCACGTATTTATTACTTAAAAGGCACTTCTCTTTTTTATACGCCAAAACTTTTTGGTGGAGGAAAAAGTAAGGCTAAAGAATATTTCGACAGGGCAACCCCATTATTCGAAGCACAAAATGAAACTTCCATTTTGATTCCTTATTGGGGCAAAAAACAAAATGCAGATTACTTAAACCAATGCAAATAAATTTTTAACTTAACTTTTATCAGCTAAATACAGTTATTTATTACTTTGCCAATTTTCAAAATGGAAACAAAAAATATTCTCATAACAGGCGCAACCGGAAATATAGGACAAGATGTAATTCAATACCTATGTAATATCAACTCAAAAAACAATATCATTGCCGGTGTGCGCAATATCGACAAGGCGAAAAAAGAATTCGTCCATTGTCCACAACTTAATTATGTACAATTCGATTTCGAAGATTTTAGCACGTTCGATACTGCATTAAAAAACATCAACAGAGTTTTCTTACTCCGTCCGCCACATATTTCCGATGCCGATAAATATTTTAAACCATTAATCGCTAAAATAAAGAACAAAGGCATTAATGAAATAGTATTTTTATCGGTTCAGGGAGTTGAAAAAAGCAGCATTATACCGCATAATAAGATTGAAAAACTAATTAAAGAACATCAACTCGGATATATTTTCCTTCGCCCAAGCTATTTTATGCAAAACCTAACAACTACTTTAATTAGCGATATTCAAGCCAAGCATAAAATAATTCTTCCCGCCGGAAAAGCAAAATTCAATTGGGTCGATGTTAAAAATATTGGCGAAGTGGCGGCAATGCTATTAAACGATTTTGATACTCATAAAAATCAGGCAATTGAAATTACGGGCTACGAAAATAAAAACTTTTACGAAGTTGTTTCTATATTAAATGAATTTGCTGGAACTAATCTTTCATTTGAAAGTATTAACCCATTAAGATTTTTCAAAATAAAAAGAAAAGAAGGAATGTTAACAGGCATGATAGTAGTTATGATAATGTTACATATTTTACCAAGATTTCAAAAGGAACCAAACGTTTCTGATTTTTTTGAGAAGCTAACCGGCAAAAAGCCCACATCACTCGAAGAATTTGCAAAAAGAGAACAAAATAAATTCAGGCGTTTCTAATTTTTTAAATATGATGACTATATTGAATATTGCTACAATTCTTGCCGGTATTACCTGTTCTACGGTATTTGGCGGTAACTTATTTGATGTCATTGTAAATGAAAAAAACTTAATTAAAGGTTTTCCGGAGAGTATCGGCCAAATTCGCAGCTATTATAAATTTCGCAATCCCGGTCATTTTTTTAAGTTTCTCACACCCATATTCTTTGTATTTGTTTTAATTGCTTTAATTTCCAGTTTTCAAATCTCAAACGCAAAGTTTTTATTCATCTTTTTTTCAATTGTTTCTTATTCAATTACACAAGCTATTACATTCATTTATTTCTTTCCTCAAAATAAAATATTAAGGGAAGCACCAATAGAACAGGTTGAAAAAGTACTAAAAGAACTTTCATCTAAACGGTCTTATCTTGACATACTCAGAAATATTTTTACAATTTTATCCGCTGTTTTATTAATGATTTCGTTAATTATCGGTTAAGAATATTGGAGCTTAATGAAAATCTTATTTGTAAATACAAACCGTTTTAAGAACAATGTTGTACCTCCACCAGTGGCGTTTATGTATTTATCAGCACCACTTAAATCAGTAGGTCATAATTTACATTTTTTGGATTTAATGTTTGTAAACAATCCTATTCAAAAGCTCGAACAGGAAATTATACAATTCAACCCTGATATTGTGTGTTACACGCTTAGAAATATGGATAATCAGGACATGATTGATTTATACAACCCTTTGCCTGAAATAAAAAGCTTTATACAGATTGCGAAAATGCATGATAAAATATCAATTATTGGCGGTACAGCTTTTTCTACTTTCCCAAAAATGTGGCTCGAATATACGGGTGCAGATTATGGTATATCGGGACAAGCGGAAAAATCATTGGTACATTTGATAGACGGAATTGCAAATAAGAAAATTGATTTTTCATACTAACCGTAGACGATAGCAAAAAGTAAAATTAGGTCTTTAAAATGCATGATTTTCTAAACAAATTTGTACCAATTCATATGATGAGCTTGTATTTTTTACGATTCTAAACCCACTTTTGGTGACACCAGCTGGTAAGCACTGACGTATTGTTTGTGGAATACGCGACGTGTGCTTTAAAGTGTACGTCTACTATCCACACGATTTCATTAATGCGAGACTGGCTGTAGACGGGGTTCACAAAAACACGACTAGCCACTTCCTCATACAATGTACGCCCACAAC
>JANYAP010000107.1 GCA_025361285.1 Bacteroidales bacterium
GGCTGAGTGAAAGAAACTTGTATCAGAAAGTGACGGATATTTATGCCACTAGTCTTGATTATAACAAAGATGCAGTTATAACAAAGGCCTTTTTTGCCAAAGTTCAAAATAACCTGCATTTTGGTATTCACGGACATACGGCTTCCGAATTAATTGTTAAACGAGCTGACAGTAAAAAAGATAAAATGGGGCTAACAAGTTGGAAAAACAGCCCCGAAGGGAAAATTTTAAAAACGGATGCAAGCATCGCAAAAAATTACCTGAATAAGGATGAACTGGAATCGCTTGGTCGGATTGTGAATGCTTATCTTGATTTGGCTGAAGACCGTGCAAAACGAAATATTCCCATGACTATGGAAGATTGGGCTAAGCGATTAGACTTATTTCTGGAATTCAGCGAACGTGGTGTGTTGAAAGATGCTGGCTCAATAACTAACGAAATGGCTAAACAATATGCCGAAAGCGAATTTGAAAAATATAGAATTATTCAAGACCAACTTTTTGAAAGCGATTTTGATAAAGAAGTTTTTAAACAACTTGAAAATATCGAGCATAGTCGAGGAGTTGCAAAGCCTGATTCTGGAAATGACTTAAAAATACCCAAACCATAAAATTTATTATGCTTCAAGTAAAAATTTGCGGTATGCGCGAAAACGCTAATATTAAGGCTGTTGCCGAATTGAACCCTAATTTTATGGGGTTTATTTTCTATCCTAAATCGAAACGATATGTTGGTGAAAGCTTTGATAATGAGATCATTTACAGTCTTCCGTCGAACATCGAAACAGTTGCCGTTTTTGTGAACGAAACGCACGAGAAGGTGCTAGAGATTTCGAAAAAATTCCAATTCGCTTACGTGCAATTACATGGCAGCGAAACACCCGAATATTGCAACAAATTAAAAATGAAGGGTATAAAAATATTGAAAGCTTTTGGAGTGCACGCCGCTTTCGATTGGAGCAGGTTAATTGAATATCAGCAAGTGTGCGATTATTTTCTATTCGACACAAGTTCAGCGGATTATGGTGGTACCGGACTAAAATTCGATTGGTCTATTCTCTCTAACTATAATCCTCAAAAGCCATTTTTCCTTAGTGGCGGCATTGGTTCCGATGATGCAAATACCGTTTTAAGTCTAAATTATCCATATCTTGCTGGTATCGATATTAATAGCAAATTCGAAATATCGCCAGCAATTAAGGATGTAAATTTATTAACCGAATTTCTTAACAAAGTAAAAACAATCAATTAATTATGAACTTTTCACCTAACGAAAACGGTTTTTATGGCGAATTTGGCGGTGCATATATCCCCGAAATGCTTTTTGCAAATGTTGAGGAGTTGCAACATAAATACCTCGATATTATTAATAGTGAACGTTTTGAGAAGGAATTTCGTCGATTATTGAAATATTATGTTGGTCGTCCGTCGCCATTATATTATGCCGAACGGCTTTCAAAGCACTATAAAACAAATATTTACCTAAAACGCGAGGACTTAAACCATACTGGTTCGCACAAAATAAATAATACAATCGGGCAAATTTTACTAGCTAAAGAGTTAGGTAAGAAGCGAATAATCGCAGAAACTGGTGCCGGGCAGCATGGAGTTGCAACCGCCACCGTTTGTGCATTAATGGGTTTGGATTGCGTGGTACACATGGGCGAAACCGATGTTAAACGGCAAATGCCTAATGTATTACGAATGAAAATGCTTGGCGCGAAGGTTATTCCGGCAATGAGCGGCAATCGCACACTTAAAGATGCTGGCAACGAGGCTTTGCGCGATTGGATTAACAACCCTACCGATACCCATTATCTTATCGGATCGGTAGTTGGACCACATCCGTACCCCGATTTAGTGGCTAAATTTCAGGCAGTTATAAGTGAGGAAATTCGCTGGCAGTTAAAGGAACACACTGGCTCGGAACTCCCTGATTACGTAGTGGCTTGTATTGGCGGTGGGAGCAATGCTTTGGGCGCTTTTTATCATTTTATTGACGATAAAAATGTAAAACTGGTGGCAGTTGAAGCGGCAGGTCTTGGTGTCGATTCTGGCGAAACTGCAGCATCAATAGCTCGTGGCACCGACGGTGTTATTCAGGGAGCACGTACCAAACTAATGCAAACAGCCGACGGTCAAATAATTGAGCCGTATTCTATTTCGGCAGGTTTAGATTACCCTGGCATTGGTCCGGCACATGCCTATTTGCATAACATTGGCCGCAGCATTGTTATGGATGCTACCGATAGTGAGGCACTTAAAGCTGCCTTCGAACTAACTAAATTAGAAGGCATTATACCTGCTTTGGAATCGGCACACGCATTGGCGGCGTTACCTAAAATGAAGTTTTCAGCATCCGACGTTGTGGTAGTAAATATTTCAGGACGAGGCGATAAGGATATGGATACTTATATTAAGGCGATGGGAATGTGAAGATGAGGAAATGTGAAGATGTGAAGATGAGGAAATTACAAATGTACAAATTACAAATTGCTCAGTACTATGTACTTATTACTAAATACTTAAAAAAATGAACAGAATTGACAATCTTTTTAAACATAAATCAAACAATATACTTTCCATTTATTTTACTGCTGGGCATCCTACGTTGACTAGTACCGTTGATATTTTATCGGAACTCGAATCATCGGGCGTTGATATGGTAGAAATAGGTATGCCTTTTTCCGATCCGCTGGCCGATGGGCCTGTTATACAGGATGCTAGTAGTAAAGCTTTAGGCAACGGTATGAGTATTAAGGTATTGCTCGAACAATTACAAGACGTTCGCTCTAAAGTTACAATACCTTTGTTATTAATGGGTTATATTAATCCTGTTTTGCAATATGGTGTGGAAGCATTCTGTAAAAAATGCAGCGAGGTTGGAATTGATGGAGTAATACTGCCCGATTTGCCGATGAATATTTATCAGGAATCGTTTCAAAAATATTTCGAGCAATACAACCTTCGATTTATTTTTCTCATCACTCCACAAACCAGCGATGACCGTATTCGAATGATCGATTCCTTAAGTTCGGGCTTTATTTACATGGTATCGTCGGCATCAACAACGGGAGCAAAAGCCGAAATTGAATCGTCGCAAGTGTCTTATTTTGAACGAGTAAAAGGTTTGGGTTTAAAAAATCCGTTGGTAATAGGTTTCGGCATATCGAACCGCGAAACATTTAACCGTGCGTGTAGCTATGCGAATGGAGCCATTATTGGCAGTGCTTTTGTGAAAATGCTCACCGAAACTGGCGATTGGAAGGATGGAATTGGGAAGTTTGTGAGAGGAGTAAAGTGAAATTTTGACTATCTCAACTTAATACAAATACTTAACTTAGTAAAAAAAAGTAGCATGATGAAAAAACTGCCCTACTTTTGTAACATTCTTCATTACAAGGGTATATAGTCCGCCTATTTTATTTCGGCGAAGTGCACGCCAGTCGTCGCATGTTTTGAGCCAAATATTACCAAGGCTTTTGTTCGAAGCGCCTCCTACTCTCATGCGTGTTATTACCTGTGGCAGATATTCGCAATGCAGTTTGCCCGAAGCCATGGTTCGTAGCATAAAATCGTAATCGGCAGCAATTTTATATGATGTGTCGAACATCCCAAACTCATTGTAAACAGTGTGTTTCATAAATAGGGTAGGGTGGGGGGGCATCCATCCATGGTAGAAATTACGAACATTAAACTCGCCGCTTTTCCAGTTACGAATTATTTTGCTCGAATTGTTTTTCGAAACATACCATAAATCTCCATAAACGGCATCGCAGCTTGTATTGGCAAAACGGTCGGCAATATTCGATATTACCGTGGAATAGGCAAATGTATCATCGGAATGAAGGATGCCAATCACTTCACCGTTTGCTAGATTAATACCTTTGTTTAGAGCATAATACATTCCGCCATCACTTTCAGAAATATATTTACTAATTTGATGCTTATATTTCTCAATTATTTGGCATGTACCATCGGTGGAACCTCCGTCAACTACTATATATTCAATGTGTTGATATGTTTGCGAAAGTACCGATTGTATGCATTGCTCTATAAAAGCTGCGTTGTTGTAAACTACGGTAATGATGGATACTTTTATCATTCTGAAATTTTACGCTCGCGAATTTTTACCGCCGGATTGCCCTGATATATAGCGTATTCGTCCAAGTTAACATTTGCAACCGAACCAGCCGCGAGAATAGAATGTGAGCTGCATGTAACGCCAGTGCAAACAATAGCTTTCGCACCTATCCACACACCGTCTTCTAAAATAATTTTACTAGTAATTAAATCGAAACTGCTCAATTTGTAGTTGTGATTACCGCATAAAATCATTGCGCCTTGCGATAAACACACATTATCTCCTATTATTACATCGTCTAAATTATCAATCCATACATTCTCTCCAATCCAAACATAATCAGCAATTTGTAACTTCCACGGATACTTAATATTAACCGACGGCTTTATGTTAACACCTTTACCAACTTTTGCTCCAAACACCCTTAAAATGAATACCTTAACAAAACTGAATGGATTTAGAGGATTTATAAAAAACAGAATGTTAACGAAATACCATATCAAACGAATAATTGCACTTTGCCCTGTTTTATAATTGGTATTATTGTATTTCGACAAGTCGGTTTTTATCATAAAATGATGTCGTAATTAATTAGTAGTAAGACACAAATAATTATTAGTATCGACTTTTAAAGAAGATTATGGTTGTGAAAAATAATGTTTCACAACCATAATTGCAAGAAACACGTTTCGAAATTTGAACAGATTAACTAAACAAATTGCGATTGGCTTCTAAAACTTGGTTGTCGGAACTAATTTGCTGCCCATATCGGTATGCGTTTAGGCTAATTGTGTCGAATTCGTTCTGCTGCAACAATATACATTTTTCAATTACTTCCACAAACTGCTCAGGCTGCTCAAGCGCAACATCCCAGCCAACTTCATAAGTAATATGGTTGTTTGTCGATTTAATATACTCATAATCACTACTTGAACTGTCCGTTTCTGTAATTTGTAATTTGTAATTTGTAATTTTTCTTAAATTTTTCCACGGTGTTCTATCGCTAATAATAACCGGCCTTCCGGCTAAAAAGCTCTCTACCACCGAATGCCCGTAATTTTCGCCTTGCGAAGGCATAAACATAAAGTGATATGCTTTTAAAGTGCTAGCAATTAAGTCTTTCTGTATCGAGCCGCGAAAGTTTACTTTAATTTGTAGCGGTAATCGTTTTACTACATCCTCACATTGTGCAAAATAGTCTTTTTGATAAACCGAGCCATATAAGTCGAAGGTAATGTGATAGTTAGCTTCTTCGGAAGTTGAAATGCGCTTATTAGCAAGTTTTTCAAGTACGTCCAACGCAAACAGTGTGTTTTTTTCGGGCGAAATACGCGCAATCGAAACCAATCGCAATTCACCTGAACCTTTTGAAAGTGAGGTATATATATTACTTTTATTACACGGTGGCAAGTTGGCAGCAATGCGCACAGTTTCTCGAAAGCCAACGTTGCGTCGAATTTGTAGCTCTTCGTTGGCATTTGTTGCGTGTATGGTAACGCCGTTGTACAAACCGAACAGTCTGGCAGCGAAATAAAACACTTTCTTCTTAAACTTTTTGGCCGAAAATGTATGATCGGATAGCATTCCGCGCGCCGAAACTATTACCTTTTTGCGCTTTATTCTCCCGAACCAAATAACAGGAAACAACGAAAAGTAAAGCGAATATATGCCGTTTACAAAAACCGTATCGAATGGAACTATTTTCGATATTTTTATTAAGTTGATTATCGACAATTGTTTACGCGAAATATAATACACTTTTGCACCATTTGGTAAGGTATTCCAATGGTTAGAAACAACGTTCGTATATGGTTGTGTTTCAAGATAATCGGTGTCGCGAGTTAGTACATAAAAGTCGAACTCCGGCGATAAGTGATCGAGCAGATTTGCATTGGAGCTTATTGGACCACCAGCTTTGTAACCAGGTGTAAACCAATCGATAAATATAAGGATGCGCTTGGGGGAGGCGATCATCTACTTTTGAATTTTTCATACACCAGTAAGCTCCAAACTCTGCTCCAATGAATTTTATCCTGCAAAAATAACGAAACAATTTTTTTGCCTTCGGGTATGTTTTGTAACTGTGGCTTAAATGTTTCCATATTATCTTTGAGCCAAATTGCAAATGGAAAGGTAAACCCTTGTTTTTTTCTAAAAACCAGTTTAGGGGGTAAAATATCTTCAAATGCCTTGGTAAGTAAATACTTAGGATTATTCTTTTTATACATTATGGACGGGTGGATAGAATGGAGCAATTTCATCAGTTCCTTATCAAGAAACGGTATTCGCACTTCCAATGAATGCCACATGCTCATGTAATCGACATCCTTTAGCAACTGATTCTCCATGTAAACGTTGGTTTCGAGGAACATGGCCAGACGCTTATCGTATTTGATTGGTTTTTGGGGTAGCTTAAGTTTTTGGTAAGCCTCTATTACACTTTGCAGGGGCTGGTGCGTGATATGTGCAATAGACTGTGCGTCAAATCCCCCTCGCAGAAAAAGGTACTCGTTATAATCAGTTTTCATTCCAAGTTGAGAAATTCGTCCACCCAAATCTCCCGGTATATATTTCCCCAGCGAGAGCAAAGGTGAGGGAACTAACTTCATGAACTTAAGAAAGTTAACGCGATTAAAGGAGGGGTATCCTCCAAACAACTCATCGCCACCAACGCCCGAAAGAACAGCTTTTAATCCGGCTTCGTGTGCACATTTTGAAATAAAGTAACTATTTACTCCGTCCCAACTTGGCTGATCCATTGCTGTAAAAATATCGTCGAAGTTGTCCATAAACATATTCTCATCAACTCGATATGAATGATGGTTGGGTTGGTTCATGCTTTCCAAAACCATCTTCTGGTAAGGTTCCTCGTTAAACGATGCTTCGTTGAAAATAATCGAAAGGGTATTTAACTGTTTATTGCCTAAACGGTCGGCCAAAAGAGACAGGATACTCGAATCGATGCCACCGCTCAAAAAAATGCCCAATGGGGCATCTGAAATCATGTGACGATCAATGGCGTCAAGTAATGTTTGTTTCACCATTTTTAGCGCTTCCTTCTCGGTGGTGATTGTATCTGAAAACGAAAAGGTTTGGAAGCAATGTATAGAATTTGAAAAATCGGTTAGTTTTACCCTCATAAAATGTCCTTTGGGAAGAACTAATACTTGGTGCTTAGTTGTATACGGAAAAGGGATGAACCCTAGGCCTAAAAAATAAAATGACCAGTCGGTATTCGAAGGCCATTGAGGGTTGTATGCTGAAAATCCACGTATCTCGGAGCTAAAAACAACCCCATTATCCGAAACCGAATAGTAAAGCGGCTTTATCCCAGCATGGTCGCGTGCCAGAACAATCTCACGCTGCAATTTATTATAAATGGCTAAGGCAAACATGCCATTAAACATGGCAAAACATTCGGTGCCCCATTCCTCATAAGCTTGTAACACTACCTCTGTATCGCTGCCTGACCTGAATTGGCGGCCTTTAGCTTGCAATCGCTTTTGCAATGCCCTGAAATTATATATCTCTCCATTGAAAACCAAAACCAAGTTGCCATTATCCGAAACCATGGGTTGATTTCCATTGCTGGATAAATCGATAATAGATAACCGCCGATGGCCTAAAACTACATGCTCATCGTTCCATAAGCCTTCGGCATCGGGTCCACGGTGTGCCAACGCCCTGTTCATGCGCTGCACTTTCAGAACATCCTTCGGATTTGACTTAAATGAAACTATACCATTAATTCCGCACATAACCCTAACTTTATCATAATATAGAATGCCCAATAATTTGTGGTCATCCGTAATGTCGAAAATCCTGACAGATTTGTATTTGTTATAACCTCGAAAATTTGTAATTATCAGATAATATACTTATTACCGAAAACCTATCATTAGGTTAATTCTTTTTTTGAGGGGCTATGAAAATGTATGCTAGTTCCGTTAGGAACAAAATATTGGTAGAAAAGTATGTCATAAAAGTGCACTAAGTGCCTTTAGGTACGAAACATTTAGTATTCATCTGTTTAAAATTATTTTTATTGGTCACATGGAACCCCGAAGGGCTCAACGAAGCTAATGTCCATGATGTTGAATTTTAATCATTTCGGTTGGTGTTTGCCAATCGTG
>JANYAP010000115.1 GCA_025361285.1 Bacteroidales bacterium
TTAACTTGGGTAGTTATTATGCATATAACCAAACCTTTTATGTAACTGTAAAAAATTTAAATGCCGATGGTACTGATGGAGCGGTTCAATTAAATGTTTCGGACGATGGACATATTGTTGGAGGCATAAATTCAACTGGCTCAAAGTTCTCACCTGATTTTGATGGTTCTGCATTTACCCTTCCTTATATTAAAACTGCTGCGCATGCTTATGTTAGCGAGGTTGACGGCAATGGAGCTGTTGTTAGTTACCGAGTAAATTCTTCTATAACAGGAGAGTTTTATTCAAAAGCAAATCTTCAGTTTGTTAAGCTTACTGGTACTGGTGTTGGCGCAATTACCGAATTACCTAATACGTTTAATAACTTATCGCTATATTTTAGTACATCTACTTTTTACCCAAACGTAGCATCTGGGTCGGGCTATCAAGTTGGCGATTCCCTTATACTTGAGGTTATTGCTGGTAAGAGTGATATATACAAAGGTAAAGTATTTCTTACCTCAGGTTTCGTAAGTGGCTATAATGTTATAAGCGAAGGTTCGAATTATATTGATGGTAAAGTGGACATTATTGTATCAAGCCCCGCATCAGGTGGCTCTAATGCAACTGCGTATGCAAATGTTATGAATGGTAAAATTGCTTCCATTTCTGTTAATTCCTATGGTAGTGGTTATAATGCTGTACCTACAGTTACCATTGTAAATAAGGCTGAAAAAAGACAGGCAAAATATGTAGCTAATGTAAATAATGGGCAGATTACTTCATTCTCAAGTATTAATGATGGTAATGGCTACTTAACAGTTCCAAATGTTACACTAAAATCGGCAGTTTCAGGTACAGGGTCGGGAGCCTCGGCTTATGCTATTGTTAGCGGTGGCGAAGTAACAAGTTTGGTTGCAATAAATAAAGGTAATGGTTATGTAGAAAATACTCCATCAAATAAAGAAACGTTTAGTGGAAGTGTTGAGGCCAATGTTACTGGTAGTGGAACAACTATACGTAATATATATTTAGGTACAGGTAAACGTACCATAGAGTAGGGATGCATTAGTAATTGAAATAACATAAGTTGCCCGAGAGATTTTTCTTTCGGGCAACTTATATCTACTGCATTACACGAATTCGTAACTTGTTGTAATGTGCGTCGTAATTATTCAAAATAATTTTTAAGAAGTTTACAAAGCCTTAGTAGAATATAAAGACACCAACTTTATGAAAAAATTATTATTGATTTTGGCTGTTATCATTGGCACGGGCGTTCTGTTCCAAAATTGCCAGAAATCGGATTTTGTGGTTATTACTGGTATTGTTATGGATTCGGCAACCAATACCCCTATAACCAATGCTGTAATATATGCAAATGGCAAAACAATTGTAACAAAGAGCGATGGAGCATTTACCATTGCCAATGCTAAAGCTGGTATGGTTACCTTGTCTGTTTCGAGCTTGAATGGGCACAATGCACAATCGAAAACAGTTAATATATCGGAAGGTAGAGTTACTAAAGTTAATTTTATACTTAATAAGCCTGGAAGTCCCGAAATTGAAAATCTGGCTATAAAAAAAATTACTGGCAACTCGGCAACGTTACGAGGAATTGTAAATGTTGGTGCAGGCGATATAGTGCAAAGCTATGGTCATTGTTGGTCGTCATATACCTCATCGCCTACCATATACAATAGTGTGTATAGTGTTTTTTCCAATAATGGCAACAGCTATTATGAAAGCAATATTACTGGGTTAGTTGCTAGAACAACCTATTATGTGCGGGCTTATGTTGTAACATCTAGTGGCGTATTTTACAGTAATGTAGTTTCGTTTATAACAGAATCGCCAGAGCTAATTGCATTTTACCCTTTTAACGGCAATAATTACGATTTAAGCGGTAATGGACTAAATTTATATGGATATTCTCCAATTTATACAAACGACAGGATTAGCAACAGCAATAGTGCATTGGCTTGTCAAAGTCTATTTTATAGTTATACATATTCCTCACTTTTTAACACGTTCAATAACTTTTCTGTTTCGTTTTGGTTTTACAAAACTAGTTGGAGCGGTAGTAATCAACCAATGATAAATACGGGATATCCATCTTACACAAACGAAATACGAATAGGCGAAGATAATAGTGCCAATAAAATATACTTCGATATAGTAACAGGTACAGGAACTTTATATAAAGTATGGGCTGCCTCAGCGCCGTTGTTAAATACCTGGCATCATGTGGTTGCTCAACGAAATAGCTCATCAATAGAGCTTTATATCGATGGAGTGTTGCAAGGAAGTACAATCTGCAACAATCAAATAATTGATCATAATACTTATGGATGGGGATATAGCTTTTTCTTTATTGGCTTTGATATTTCTACTTCAGGATGGTCGTATTTTGACGGATCGCTCGATGATATAAGAGTTTACGACCGTGTATTAACGGATACGGAAATACAGTTTTTGAAATCGAATTAAAAACACTTTCTGTTGGAATGCGTAATTAATCCTGACAGGTTTTCGGTATTATATAGATTACCTGATAATTACAAATTGCCGAATTTTTATTAAATACAAAACCCGTCAGGATTTTACACATTACTATTGTTGCCGTTTCAAACTATTTACCACTTTTGCACTTATAAGTTGGTCGTAGCGAGCTCCATAAGGTCGATGATAAACCAGAATTAAGTAGTCGTTTTCGGTTTCGTAATAGCTACCCTCGAAATACGTTTCATCGGCTTGGTTGCTATTGTTTGGCATAAATACGTATTGGTAGTTGTAATACCCCTGTTTTACTAGCATATCGAGTTCGTAAACCCCTTTTTCGCTGTTAAATATCATTTTATTATTGTTGGAGCAAGTAAAATTGGTAAATGCTCCAAACACGTATATATCGCCTTCATCTAAATTAATATCTCGTTTAAACGAAAATAAAACATGCACGTATTCGGCATCGTTTTCGGGCGTATGTCCTTGTTGGTTCTGTATAAGGTATTTACCATTAAATTCCTCGTTATAGAAATATGCATTGCGTTTACGAGGGCTATCGGGGTTTAAAACTATTTTAAAGGTTTCGCCAATATAGTTAATCGATTCAATATTAGCCGATTGATACTTTAAACTTTTTAAATCGAAACTGCGGTATTCGTTTCCACCTAAAAGTAAATTTTTATCGGGCGAATGGTACATAATTGCATCATCTCTAATATATTGTGGGTTTATATTGCCAACTGAAAACCTCCACATACCATTCTTAACAATGTTAATTTTTACAGTTTGTTGTGGGTTATCTATCATATAATTAGTATGTTGAATAGAAAAATTTAACTGCTGATATTCGTCCTGATATTCTGGAAGAACAGGACGGTTAACCTCGCATACTATATCAACCTTATCATCGGCAACTATAAACCGCTTAATAAGAATAGGTTCGTCGTCGTTTCCATTTTCGTAAACCACTAAAGCATAATTACCCGATAATTTAAGTTTTACATTTTCGTTCGGAATTTGTAAAGAGTAATGGGTATAAGGTATATACGTACTAAACGATGGATCGTAATTGTTTAGCGGATTCTGAAAAAAACCATCCATATACTCCATAAACGACAATCGCGTTGGCACCCAATCGGCATCGCACAAAACAACCGAATAGTTATAGTTTTTTGCTTTCGAATATATTTCATCGAAGCTAAATACAAGTGGCTCATTGTTATTTAACTGCAAAATAGGATACGAAAATTCCCAACCTTGTTTGTAAAGCAAAACCGTTTTTATGTTTTGGGCAAAAACCGAATCGGGCATTGGCCCTTGTGGTAATGCAATGCAAGTTTCGAATTCGGCATTACACAAAAGCCCGATTAATAACAATTTAGCGATAGTTTTTTTCATCCTTTAGTAAAATGAATTATTTAAGCATCTAAAACACAATAATTTGGTAAACTTAACTATTTTTTAATTTCAACGTATTTGTAATACGTTGAAATACATAGAAATATCAAAGTATTTCTATGTATTTCTATGTATTTCTATGTATTTCTATGTATTTCAAAATGTTAGTTATAAGTAAGTTGCAAAAATGTGCCGAAGTGTTGAAACCATAAATGTATGGAAAATATTATTACGGCTAAAAAGAAAGATTTACGAGTTATTTTTTCGTTATCTCACACAATTAACCTAGTTTAGGCGTGAAATAATACAACCCGTATATGCACAAGCTAACACTTTTAATTATAATACTATCGACACAAATAGTAAGCTGTAAACCACAGGAATACTTCTTTGCGCAAGGTGAGGCACAGGGCACTTCTTACCATATTACTTATCAGGCGGATCGCTCTTATGCAAGCGAAATAGACAGCGTTTTAAGAGTATTCGACATGTCGCTTTCGGCGTGGGAGCCAAAATCAACGCTTTCGCGAATAAACCGCAACGACTCTGCGGTAATGGTCGATTTATTGCTTACAGAGGTGTATAACAAAGCCGTTGAGGTTAATAAGGCTAGCGATGGAATGTTCGATATTACGGTTGGCCCGTTAGTAAAAGCTTGGGGCTTTTATAGTGATGCTCCTTTGGCACACGATAGTGCTAGGATTCGTCAAATTTTGAAATACGTAGGAATGAATAAAATACGTATCGAAAACGGTAAAATGATAAAAGATAACGATAGTATTATTATCGATGTAAATGCCATTGCTCAAGGCTATTCCGTCGATTTTATGTCGAAATTTTTCGATAACCAACACATTAAAAACTATTTAATTGAAATTGGGGGCGAGCTAAAAGTATCGGGCAAAAACCCTAAAGGAAACAAGTGGCGAGTAGGTATCGACAGACCTGTAGATGGTAACTACAGTCCTGGCGAGGATTTGCAAACTATTATAGAGATTAGCAACAAGGCAATGGCAACGTCGGGCGATTACCGTAAATTTATAATCGAAAACGGGGTTAAATACGCTCATCATATAAATCCAAAAACTGGTTTTCCATCGAAAAATACATTATTGAGTGTTTCCATTGTTGCCGATAATTGTATAACTGCCGATGCTTATGGTACGGCGTGCATGGTACTTGGTGTAGAAAAAAGTATTGGGCTTTTAAACGAAAAGCAGCTGGACGGGTATCTTATTTATAACGATGCTAATGGTATGCTAAAGACTTACGTTACCGAAAACCTTAAGCAAATGGTTAAAAATTAGAAATGGCGAGATTACTCACGCCATTTCAGTCAAACAAACAAAACCATATATCATAAAATTATTTTCCGCCTCCGCCGCAGCTGCATTCGCCACAACCACAATCGCCCATTTTACCATCGAAAGCCAATCGGGTGAAGAAATTAGAAACACCACCGTTTCTTTTTATAAAAAAGCCAGTAAACATGGCAATTACTGCAATTAAAGTTAGTACCACAGTCATAAGTTTTAAGTTTAAAATTATAATTTCGAGTTCGATAATTTAAGGTAAAGTTATCTGTTATTTATCTATTTAGAATTAATTTAAATAAAATTTAGTTTATAAATTGCGATATTTGTAAATGTTTAATAATTAAATATTTAGATAATAATTGTTAAGTGTATTGTAAATAACACTTTTATAGCAGAATTTTGATGATGTAAAAACGACTAAAGATAGAGCATCAAAGGAATTTTGGTATTAAATTTACAACTATCTAATTTAAACCGATCTCAGTATGCAAGCCCACGGAATTTGCCAGCTAACCCTTATACCAGTTCGCATTGAACCTGCCGAACGTAGCGAGATGATAACACAAATACTATTTGGCGAAACATTCGACATACTACAAACGGAGGGTTCGTGGAGTTATATAAAGGCACATTTCGACAATTACAAAGGCTGGATTACAACAAAAATGATAATGCCACTCGATGAATATGAACTACTTAACATACAAAAAAGCGAAAAAGTTTATTTAAAAGATGCTGTTTGTAAGATATTTCAATCGGTTACTTATCTGCCAATAACATATTTGGCAGCTGGCAGCACTTTGACTAAGGAGAACCATCAAATTTTGATAGGCGAAAGCGCACTAATGCTGGATAATTCAGCCGAGTTGCATCATTCAAATTCCAAAATTGACATATCGGGCACCGCCATGAAATTTTTGAACACGCCGTATTTATGGGGTGGGCGCACTATTTTTGGTATCGACTGTTCGGGGTTTACACAAATAGTGTTTAAGATGAATGGTATTTTTATCCCACGCGATGCTCACCAACAAGCAGAAATTGGTAAAACTATTAAAGATGTAGCATCGGCAAGAGTAGGCGATTTGGCTTTTTTTGAGCGCGACGATGGACATATTATCCATACTGGTATTGTACTCGAAAACTCGCAAATAATACATTCCACAGGCAAGGTGCGTATCGATAAATTGGACGATAAAGGGATAATGAATGTTGACAACAAACAATATAGCCATAAACTAAAGATAATTAAGAGGATACAACCAAAATAGCCAAACATTACTAAGCCAACTTAAACTAACACTTCAAACACTTCCGCCATGTACTCATTCTACACATTTATTAAACTTATTATACTAATAAGCATTGGCATAATAATTTACATTCTTATTAGGCGCGCCAAAGAACGAAAGGAAGAGGGAAAGAAATAAAAGATTGTTTGTTGCAGTTTCAACTTACGCACCCAAGGGTCGTAGCTAAACTCCTTATACAGTGTGCCGTCTTTATCGTAAGCGGCTGTCAAAGAACCTAAATAATCGGTGTAAAGATAATATATTTTGCGAGTTGTACCATTGGTTACCAACATGGCCAACAAACCTTCGGGGCCATAAACGTAATGTATTTTATCGCCATTTTGGCGCACTTCGTAGTTGCCGGTGTAAATGATGGTGTAATTTACAACTACCTGTATACCAAAACGCCACACAACTTTACTGCTGCATGGCGGTAGTTAGTTTGTATTTGCATTTTATGCTGATTTTCAAATTCAGCCATATTCCAAGCGGCATTGCAAATGCCGCTTAGCCTTCGCGCCGAACATTAAGCCGAGCTAAGGTTACGGCTAGTTATTTCCATTTCAGATAAATACTCTTATTTGTGCCATCTGTAAGTATTAACTTGCCTTCTTTAATGGCAAATAAACCTTTGTAAATCCAATCGTTATAAAAAATAAATATTGAGTCACTCTTTGTATTAAAGGCATAAATTTCGCCTTGGTCGATGTAGTAGATAGAGTCTCTTTTGATCTCAAAGGTGGGGTTCTCGTCACCTTTTAATTTCCAAATTCCCGAAATGTCATTTACAACTTCCTTTTGAGAAGAGGTTAATCCATTGCTAACGCTGCCAGAATTTTTTGGGGGGTTACTGGAGTTGTTTTGACAATTACACAGTGTGAAAGTTAAAAAAATCAAACCCGAAAAAACAAGTAATTTATTCATATCTATAATTTATTGTGGTTGTGGTATTTCTAAATGATAAGCTGGATCTGCTGGAGGAGTATAAAATCGACTTACACGAGAATCTGCTCTAACTCTACGTTCAAAAGCAGGTCTATTTCTTATTGAATTAGGACTTATGTCAATTACATTAATTATTCTAGGATTTCCACAATGTTTTGAAACTCTAGAAGGACCAACACTATTAACTTTTGAAAGCATTAAAGGTTTGTTAGGGTACATGTCAATAACTTGATCTCCATATGTACCATAAAGTTCCTTTTGAGCATTAACACCATATTTACTTATGTTATTATACATTACATCAACTTGTTTCGCAGGGGTTCTCGTTGTGCTTGTAATAATATAGTTACTATTACCAATGTCATCGTTCAATACACCTCTTGAGTAATTTGATATACCGTTATTGTTTTGAGGGTAAACTGTAACCCCCGATAAGCTGAATTTGCAATTCAGCTTGAAACACTTGCAAATTTGTAATTTGCATAACATCCACAATACCACGCAACAAAACTACTTCGTGACGTTGGCTATTTTGTATTTGTTTTAAAGCTGAATTACAAATTCA
>JANYAP010000121.1 GCA_025361285.1 Bacteroidales bacterium
AAGCACTTTAAATGAAATGTGCAAAAATCAAACCTATTTTTTAAAAAATTTTAGTATTTCTCTGTGTCTTTGCGCCTCTGTGTTTATATTTTCTGTATTTCTGTTTGAGCGCTTGTGTTCTGAATAACTCTGTGTTTTAAAACTTAATTGGCATTATATATGGAATGCAAGAATCAAGAACCAAGATGCAAGAACCAAGATGCAAGAACGGCTGTTACATAATTTCATGCCACCAAAACACAAAAACACCAAATTACACTAAATCAAAACGTTAATGGTTTAAATTAAAATTTACCAAACTATTGATATAAAAAACAAAAATATAATATAATGTCGTTTAGTTAAGCCTGAAGGGCTTTCACAACCATAACTAAACAACATTGAATTATAATAGTTTATATTACAATTCTTTAAATGTCAAATAATAGTACTTGTGTTCATTGTGGTGTCGATTGTGCTAAAGCTCCAATTTTTTGGCAAAGTAATATTTTTTGTTGCAACGGCTGTCAGCAAGTATATCAACTACTTAACGAAAACCATCTACAACAATACTACACATTCGCTTCAATTCCTGGAATTAAGACAGATGAAATTGTTCACCATCAAAAATATGCCTATTTAGACAACGACGAGGTAAAACAAAAATTATACTCGTTTTATGAGTTAGGTTTAGCTAAAGTAACCTTCTATATACCCGCTATTCACTGCATTTCGTGCATTTGGCTGTTGGAACACCTTTGCAGGCTAAATACTGGCGTAAAACAAAGTGCAGTTAATTTTGTAGAAAAAACCATTTCTATAAGTTTTAATACAACTGAAATTTCGTTACGGCAACTTGTTGAACTATTGGCTTCAATACATTACATACCCGAAATTTCATTACAATCGATTGACAATAAGCCTGTTAAAAACCAGTATAAACCATTATTGTATAAAATAGGGGTTGCAGGTTTTATTTTCGGAAACGTAATGTTATTTAGTCTGCCTCAATACTTTAACGGCAAACCACTTAACGAATCGCTGGGAACATTTTTTAAATATATTAGTCTGATACTTACCATTCCGTTAGTGTTTTACAGCGGGAGCGATTACCTTATTGCAGCATTTAAAAACCTGCGAAGAAAAATTATTGTTATCGACATGCCAATAGCGTTGGGCATTTTGGCGCTTTTTGGTGTTACCGTTTACGACGTCGTGTCGGGCAGCGGTCAAGGTTATTCCGATAGTCTTTCGGGCTTGCTTTTCTTTCTGCTACTGGGAAAGTGGTATCAAAGTAAAACATATCAAGCACTTACGTTCGACAGAGATTACAAATCGTATTTTCCATTGGCAGTAACCAAACTTACTAACCAAGGCGAGGAAAGCATTTTGTTGAAAGACATACAATTATGCGACAAACTTTTGATTAGAAGCAAGGAGCTTATACCAGCCGATGCTATTTTGGTAAGTAACACAGCATTAATCGATTATAGTTTTGTTACTGGCGAATCGGTGGCTGTAAAAAAGGAGATAGGCGATTTTTTGTATGCCGGTGGTATTCAAACAGCGGGATCAATAACTATTAGTATTGAAAAACAGGTTAATCAGAGCTATTTAACTCAGCTATGGAATAATAGCGAGAGCAGGAGCGCACCTACAAAATCGATGTCGACAGCAATTGATAAATTGAGCGGGCTTTTCACGCTATGTGTAATATTAATAGCCTTGAGCGGCTTTTTATGGTGGTATTTACACGGCGAAACTAGAATTGCATTTTTGGTATTTACCTCAGTATTAATAGTTACCTGTCCGTGTGCATTGGCTTTGTCGCAGCCTTTTGCACTCGGCAACGCCATGCGAATGCTTGGTTTGAATGGCATCTACCTAAAAAACGCCAACGTTATCGAAAAATTAACTAAAATAGATACGGTAGTGTTCGATAAAACTGGCACTATAACTATTCCCGACGAGAACACCATTACTTTTACGGGCAACAACTTGTCGGATAACGACATTCGCGCAATAGCTTCATTAGCAAAACAATCCACGCACCCTTTAAGTATAGCGTTAGCGAAATTTTATAAAAACATCGATCCACTTGCAACCGAAGGATTTGTTGAGGTTTCCGGACGCGGTGTTTATGCTGTGGTAAATGGAATCGAATACAATCTGGGATCGATGGAATATGTTACTAACGAAAAAGACATAAACAACAAGCCGTTTACGTCTGTTTATATATCTATTAATAAGCAACTTAAAGGATATTTTAGTATAAGTAATAAATACCGCAAAGGCGTTGGGGAAGTTATGCACGAAATGAAGCAACACTTCAGTATCTATCTGCTTTCGGGCGATAATAATTCGGAAAAAGAAACTTTGAAACAATATTTTTCTAACAACGCTCTTCTGTTCAATCAAAAGCCTATTGATAAGATGAACTTTATTAATGAGTTACGCCTAAAAGGACACAACGTACTTATGACTGGCGATGGACTAAACGATGCTGGAGCCTTTATGCAAAGCGATGTAGCATTGTCTATTGCCGACAATATTCATCATTTTTCGCCAGCTAGCGATGCCATTATCGATTCTTCGAAATTCGAAAAGCTCTATCAGTTTATCGAATATGCCCAAAACACGCTAATGGTAGTAAAAATAAGTTTCGCAATATCAATCATTTATAATGTAATAGGCTTGTATTATGCCCTATCGGGATCGCTTTCGCCAGTTATTGGAGCTATTTTAATGCCTATAAGTTCGGTATCGGTGGTGGCTTTCGCAACTTTAAGTACACATTTACTTGCGCGAAAAATTAATATTTAAGGTTGGAGGCTTTAGGTAGGCTGGAGGCGCTAGGAACTTCGTTATAGTCTATAATAATTGAGCTTTTTATTCAAATTCCAATAAATTAACCTATGAACTGTTCTTCTACAGCCTAAAGTCTAAAGCCTACAGCCTAAATCCTACCAAAAACATATTTTTTTTTTTGACATATCCATTTTTGAGACTATATTTGAAGAACTAAGTAGTTACACCAAACCAATAACAACATAAAATGAAAAATCTTATTGTATTATGCGTTATCGCACTTTTAATAGTTTCGTGCAAAAGTAAAACCTTCTCAAAAAACGATGCTATTCCTATTAATATTCACCAAGTTATAGCTAAACAAGCCATAAATACAAGTTCGTACACTTATGTTTTGGTTACCGAATCGGGTTTAGAAACATGGTTGGCAGTACCAAAAACCGACATTAAAATAGGCGAAACATATTATTATCAGGGTGGTATGCAAATGGAAAAATTCGAAAGCAAAGAGTTAAAACGAACTTTCGAAACCGTTTTGTTTCTCGAAGCAATTACCAACGATAAGGATAAGCTCGAAGCCACACCTAGTAGTGCTACGCACGAACAAAAAAGTAACGAAACACACTTAAACGTTAATAGAAGTAATCTCGAAAAAATACAAGTAAGCATTAAACCAGCTGCTGGAGGCATAACAATTTTGGAGTTATACGCCAAAAAGGAGTTTTATTCGGGCAAGAAAGTTAAAATTACTGGCCAGGTTACAAAATTTAGCCCTGAAATTATGAATACTAACTGGGTTCATATTCAGGATGGTACCGAAAATGCTGGCAAATTCGACCTTA
>JANYAP010000062.1 GCA_025361285.1 Bacteroidales bacterium
TATCACTCAGTTTAAAATAATACAATCTGCGAATCTGTGGCAATTTTCACTTTGTGGATGGACACTAATTAGTGTCCATTCATAATGTTTAAAATCCTGACAGGCTTTGTATTTAATAATACCTCAAAGGATAAACACCTCGCAAATAAAGGCTTTACGACATTTGTTAATATTAGTCGGATTGGATAATGTATTGATAATAAGCTCTTTATATTTCTTAAACTCCTTGGTAATCATACTTAGTCAGATTGTGGTAAATCATATAAGATACTGATTATCATGGTTTTATTCAAATTTTTAGAAGGTTTATTTTGCTCATTTTCAATTATTTATCAACATTTTTTACGAAGTATTGGTATATAAAAGCTTTATATTTTCACTAAACTAAACTACTAATGAAATCAATATTGTTGGTTATTATGCTATTTATTAGCGCAGTATATAGCAATTTGTTAGCTCAAGGTTATCTTGTAACCTATCCAATGGAACCTAAGGCGGCGCTAAGTAAAAATTACACTGTTTTTGTAAACGAAACCCCTATTACGGTTTATGCCGTTGGCAGCAACAAGGATGTATCATACGTCCATTTTGCCTTTGCTGGAAAAGTTACAGTTCGTATCCATTTGAAGGCTACGGTTAATTCCTATAATTTAAGCCCTCATAGTTATGGCATTGTTTCAACAAAATCGGGGCAAGATATTACCTTAGAATTAGATAGACCTCGTAAGCTTATTATACAAAGTATTAATTCGTTAGGCGAAAATCTTTGTATTCTTGCCGATCCTCTTGAGGAAAATGCACCAAAAATTGGCGATGCAAATGTTGTAAATATTATGTCGACTGGTATAGATAATACAGGTGCGCAAAATGGATTAACCAGAATTAAAAATGCATTAGCTGCATTACCGTCAGGCGGTATTTTGTATTTCCCTCCTGGGCGATATTCTGCTGGTGGACCCATTAACATGATATCCAATAAATCCATTTATCTGGCAGGGGGTGCTACACTTCAGGCCGGACTCTCAGGCAGATTAACCTTGTTTTTTAATGGTGCTAATAATGTTAAAGTATTCGGGCGTGGATCCATCGATGGAATGGGCGATTCGAAAAGAGCTGCTGTAGGTGGCGAAGGAGATGAAACTTGTTGTTTAATGCACAAATCGGTTTCTACTGCTTCTAATAACTGTACCATTGAAGGTATAATAATGAAAAGTTCTATTACCTGGAACGCTATTGTAATGGGAACTACAAATTGGACAGTTTATAACACAAAAACTATAAATGGCAAGATGTTTGGCAATCACGATGGTTGGGATCCGCATAATGCCATAAACATGATGCTTGATAATAACTTCATATACGGTAGCGACGACTGCATTGCATTATCGATAACTAATGACAATATGACCCTAAACACAACGTTCCGTAATAATGTTTTAACAAACACAAACAGTGGCGCTACTATTCGTATAGGTCCTTCGGTAGGAGAAAACACTAAAAATGTAACTGTCGAAAACAACGATCATGTTTTGTGTGGTGGAAACGAGTATTCATTGGCTTTTTATTTGGGTGGTGCTATTAGTAATTTCAAGTATTTAAATAGTAGAGTGGAAAATGCTCCGAAAGGGCTTATATTGATTAGAACTAGTTGGCAAGACTATTATGCTGGTACACAAAGTGGTAGTGCTAACGGAATTTTATTTGATAGACTTTCGGTGGAAAAAGTGCAAAATGGTTATGAAGGTCATTTAAGTTGTTTTGAAGGAAAAGCTACTTCTGCCAATTTTGTTAAAAACGTAACCTTTAAAGATTTTTATCAGAAAGGAGTGCTTCAAACAAATAATGCAACTGCCGATGTGCTTTATTCTGGCTCGTATGTTTCGAATGTAACTTTTACAACAAGTACAACACCGGTTATAAACATTTCTGCTACGTCCTTGGTTGCATATCGTAGTGGCTTAAATCCAGGAAAATTTACAGTTTCGCGCACGGGCGGTAGTACCGATAATGATTTAACTGTTAGATATTTAATACATGGTACAGCTACAAATGGTACCGATTATACATCAATTTTAGATTCGGTTGTAATACCATCAGGGCTGTTGGAGGCTGAAATTGTTATTACTCCCGATATCACAAATACTGCCGAATATTACAAAACCGTTTTTCTAAGTATTTCGAGTAACTCAAATTACATTTTAGGTGCAAATTTTCATGCAGTAGTATCAATATCAAACAATGGCTTAGCCGATATCGATAATGAAGCTCCCAGCACTTCTATTTTAGATTCATCGAACTTTATCCAAACAGGCATATTTTTAAAATGGAGTGCATCAACCGATAATATTGGAATTGCTACTTATGGTGTATATAAAAATGGCACACTTATAGCAACTACCCCCGATACATCTTTTTCAGTTGCAGGTTTAACAGGTTCATCACAATATAGTTTCTATGTAATTGCTTGGGATAGATCGGGGAATATGTCTGATACAAGCAATATATTAAAAATAAGCACTTTACCTACAGGTGTTTTCGAAACCGCCTCGGGCAAATTATCAGTTTATCCAAACCCTATCGTAAATCACACATTTACAGTCGATTTTGAAAACACTACGGTAGAAGAGAACGCAATAATAAAAATTTATACTTCTTTGGGAGTAGTGGTTTACCAATCTGAAATTTCTACTAAAGAAAAGGTTTCTGTTAGTCTGCCAGAAAGTTTAGCTAGCGGAATATATTTCTTATCAGTTTCAACAAATCATGAAATTTACACCGATAAGCTAATTATTAATTAGTGTCTATCCGTAATGTCGAAATAATTTGAATATGATAAAAAACGATGCCACAGATTCACAGATTATCACTCAGTTTAAAATAATACAATCTGCGAATCTGTGGCAATTTTCACTTTGTGGATGGACACTAATTAGTGTCCATTCATAATGTTTAAAATCCTGACAGGCTTTGTATTTAATAATACCTCAGTAGTTTATAATTATTAGTTAATCTATTTGTTACCGAAACCTATCAGGATTAATTATGCAGTTAACGACTTTATGAACGGACACTTATGAACAACACTATTGTACGAAAAAATTTTAAAATGAAAACATTCCTTTTACTGCTTAATTTGTTGGTTATTACCACATTTAATTTTTATGCACAAGGTTTTGTAGAAACATATCCACAAGAACCAAATGCAGTAATAAGCGATAATTACAAGGTTTTTGTAAATGAAAAACCTGTTTTGGTATATAGTGTTGGCGAAACCAAAGATGTAGCTTATTGTCATTTTGCGTTTGCAGGGAAGATTACTGTTCGCATTCAAGTAAGTGAGGTAGTTAACAACTATAACTTAAGTCCGCATAGTTATGGCATTATTTCGAAAAATTTGGGTAACAATATTACATTCGAATTAGATAAGCCACGTAAGCTTTTGCTAAAGGAAGTGAATAAATTAGTTGAGCATCTTTGCATTTTTGCCGATCCTCCCCAAGATAATGCACCAATTATTGATGGTACAAATGTTATAAGTATTTTGGACAAAGGAGCTGACAATACTGGTACTACCGATAACTTATCTATTATACAGAATGCTTTAGATAAGTTACCTTCTGGTGGTGTTTTATACTTTCCAGCCGGGCGATATACTGCTGGTGGCGATATTGTTATGAAATCTGACCGATCGATTTATTTATCCGCTGGCGCTACAATTCAAGCCTCCTTGGAAAATGAATTAAGAGTTAATTTTTCGAAAGCCAACAATGTAAAGCTATTCGGACGCGGCTCTATTGACGGCTGTGGCGATAGATTTAGAGCAAACTATAAAAATGCTGAAGGTAAAGTAATTGAGGCTGGTAAAACCATACTTTATTGCAACGAGAGTTCGAATAATTGCACAATTGAAGGTGTAGTTGTCAAAAATGCAATTACATGGACATCAATTGTTATGTATACAAAAAATTGGAATGTATATAATTTAAAAATTGTAAATGGGCGAAAATATACAAACCACGACTGCTGGGATCCGCATGACGCTGTAAATATGATGGTTGATGACTGTTTTCTTTACGGAACCGATGATGCCATTGCATATTCGGTACTTAGCCCAAACCTCGATTTAAACACAACTTTTAGGAATAGTACATTTTTTAATGGGCATATGGGCACAACCGTTCGTATTGGTCCGTGGGTTGGAGAAAACACTAAAAATATAACTGTCGAAAACAACGATCATCTTTTAGGCGGTAATAACGATAATACGTTGGGTTTTTATTTGGGAGGCTCAATAAGTAACCTACGGTATTTGAATAATAGAATTGAAAATGCTCAATTTGGTACTATACTTATCAGGACTTTTTGGGACGACCATTATGCAGGAAAAGCGAAAAGTGGAAGTCTCGAAAATTTGGTTTTCGATAGGCTGTATATTGAATACCCTTCGATAGGTTGGAATGGTCATTTCGGTAGATTTGAAGGCGAAAATCCCGCTAATTTTGTAAAAAACATAACATTTAAAGATTTTTATCAGCAAGGGGTTCTACAAACTAGCGAAAAAACAGCCGATATTGAAATTGTTGGGAAGTATGTATCTAATGTGCAGTTTACTACAAGCACAACACCTTTAGTCGATATTAATGCCACTACTTTAATAGCAAGTAAGTCAAATAAATTGCAGGGAAAATTTACTGTAACACGTTCGGGAGGCAGTATTGCCGAGCCATTAAAAGTAAATTATACTATTAGAGGTACTGCCGTAAATGGAACTGATTATACTGCTATTAATAAATATGTTGTAATACCAGCAGGGTCGGCATCGGCTGACATTGTAATTTCTCAAAATCCTAACAATAATAATACTAGTTATAAAACTGTTTTATTAAGTATCGAAAGCCGTAAAAGCAGTTATATTATTGGTGCAAATTATCATGCAATGGTCACTGTTGCAAACATTGATGATATAAAAGCAACTACTACACAATCAAATTTATTTTACTCATCCCAAAAATGAAAATATAGTTTATTGTTTCAATTAATGCTGACAAAATAACCTGCAACTATGAAAACTACTGCAATTCTGGTTTGTTTTATATTTCAATTTTCCACTAATTTTTTTGGGCAAGGTTTTGTTCAGATATACCCAACTGAGCCAAGTGCTAAACTTAGCAACAAATACAAAGTTTTTGTAAACGAAATACCCATTTCGGTTTATAATAATGTAAGTAATGTTAATGATGTTTCGTATGTACACTTTGCATTTGCAGGGAAGGTTACAATTCGCATTCAAAACAACGTAAATATCATTTCTTATAATCTTTGTCCGCATACCAATGGATTAGCAGTTACAAAATCGGGGAAGGATATTAGCTTTGATTTAGATAATCCTCGTAAGCTTTTATTAAAGGATGTAAATGGAGGGGCGGAACAGTTGTGTATTTTCGCCGATCCACTCGAAGAAAATCCCCCAAAACTAGGCGATGCCAATGTTGTGAATATAATGGATATGGGCGTTGATAATACTGGAGCTACTAACAATATCGTTATCATACAAGATGCTATTAATACTTTATCTTCTGGTAGCATATTATTCTTCCCTCAAGGTCGATATACTGTTGGCGGCGATCTGAAATTAAAGTCAAACGTATCTATTTATTTAGCTGGCGGGGCAGCAATTCAAGCTAGTGATAATGAGCAGATTAGAATTTCATTTAACGGTGTTAATAATTTTAAACTTTTTGGAAGAGGTTCAATTGATGCCAGAGGCGATGTTTTTAAGCCCCTTTACGGTGGTGGCAATGGCGGCAAAGAATTGCTAATATTAGAAAAGGGTTCAACTTCTGATAATTGCGCCATTGAAGATATTATATTTAAATCGCCTATTACAATTGGAGCCTTAATTATTGGATCGACAAATTGGAAAGTTTACAACACAAAAATGATTGCCGGTCGACAATATGGGCGTAAGTGCTGGAACCCCGATGAAGCTGTAAACATGATGATGGACAACAACTTTTTTTATGGAAACAACGATATTATTGGTCTATCAACTTATCGCAACAACTTAAACTTAAATACTACAATTCGCAATAATTATTTACATATTGGTATTAGCGGGGCTTCTATACGGCTTGGTCCTTGGTTGGGAGAAAACACTTCGAATATTCGATTTGAAAACAACGACATGATAGGCGGAAATAACGAATATGCTATTGCAATGTACTTAGGTGGCGCATTAAGTAATGTAAGGTATAAGCATAATAGGGTAGAGGCTGCTCCTCATGGCATGGTATTTATGCGTTCGAATTGGACTGACTTTTACGCAGGGTCACAAAGTGGTAGTGCTGATGACATTATTATTGACCGACTTTCGTTTGAAAGTGGTGGAGTTGGTTATGAAGGGCATTTAAGTTGCTTGGAAGGACCTAATTCTACTAATTCAATTAAAAATATAACATTCAAACATTTATATCAAAAGGGTGTACGCCAAACAAGTAAAAACACTGCCGATATGCTTTTTTCGGGCGGGTTTGTAACAAATGTGCAGTTTACTACCAGTACAACGCCAATTGTTGGTATTAGTGCAGCTAACCTTATAACATACCGTGCAGGTTCCTATCCGGGGAAGTTTACTGTTAAGCGCGATAGTTGTAGTACCGATAACGATTTAATAGTCAAATATTATGTGCATGGTACGGCAGTAAATGGTGTTGATTACACCGAAATTGCCGACTCGGTTGTTATCCCTGCCGGATTGGCAACAGCCGAAATATCAATTACACCAAACCCAACAAGTGCGTTGGAGTATTACAGAACTGTATTTTTAAGCCTTTCAAGCAGTGAAAATTACGTACTAGGACCAAAATTTCATGCTATTGTTAACATAGCAAATGGTAATATTGAAGATATTGACAAGCAAGCCCCTACAATTCCTATAAACCTGCAAGCATCATCAATTTCAAAATCGGGGTTTAAATTACTTTGGAATGCCTCATCCGATAACTATAAAGTAGCTACTTACCAAATATTTAAGAACGGTGTATTTCTTGCAACTACAACTGATACATCCTATATAGTAAGTAAGTTAATGGCTTCAAAAGAATACCAATTTTCTGTTAAAGCTTGGGATGTTAATGGCAACGCGTCAGATATTAGCGACACGTTAAAGGTGACAACGTTGGCAACCGACATTATAACAAAGCAACAAGCAGCCAGGCTTAATACATATCCAAACCCTGTTGTTAATCATACATTTATAATCGATACTGAACTGTCGGGTTGCGAAAAACCAACAATTATAAAAATTTTTAATACTTGCGGAGTTGTTTGTTATCAAACCAAAATGGTAATTACCGACGATAATACTGTTGTTTTACCCGAAAGCCTATCTAATGGTTTGTATATAATAACATTAATAAGTGAAATAGGTAATTTGCAAGGGAAAATTATTATTGAATAATAATAAATATTTAGTAAACTATACAATTCTCTATTTTTAATTAACTTAAACACAATTACTTATGAAAAAAGTTTTACTATGTGTCGGAGCTGCACTTGCAATTCAGTTTGCAACTTTAAATGCTCAAACTAACCTAGTTGACAACCCAGGTTTTGAAGATGGTATAGGATCGTGGGTTAAGCGCGGAAGCGATAGCATTGCAATTGATGCAACCATTAGCCATACTGGCACTAATTCACTATTGATGACAATGCCAACTTGGACAACTGGAGCTGTATTAGAGAATATTCCTTGCGAAAGAGGCATCTACACATATAGCGCCTGGCTTAAGGGTGATTCGAGTTATATTTTTCCACTTTTGGATGGGCTCGATCAAAATGGCGATCCTCTTGAAACAAAATATTGGGACGAAACCGATTATTTGCTTACTAGTGCCGATAACTGGACTAATGTATCATTTACATTTACCGTTAACCCAGAGGTTGGAGCAACCAATTTAGTTTTGAGGTTAATTGTTATTTCAAAGAAAATTATGCCCGACACTAAGGTATGGGTTGACGATGTTTCGTTAGTTAAGGTTAATCCTAAAGTAGAAGTCGATCCTAATAACTTAGTACAGAATGCTAGTTTCGAAGAAGGTATTTCTCCTTGGGTGGCTTATTCGGGAAATAATGATGAAAGTCATGCCAAGCTTGGCTTAAATGTTGCACGTAGTGGCGATTTTGCTATGGAAATTAATACACCAAATATTTTTGCCGAAGGCGAACCAGGTGCAGGAATTGGTCAAAATGATATACCCTGCGATTCCATTAGCTATACTTATTCAGCTTGGGTAAAAGGCGACTCTACAATAATTGGTGGAATAGTATCGGGGCTTGATGAAAACGGTGATCCATTCGATGGTCGTTATGTAGGTGGCACCGATATTGTAAAGAATGAAAACCCAGACATTTGGAAACAAATTTCAGTAACTTTAATTGTTAAACGTAAAGTATTCTGGAACGAGTCGGACTTTAAGCTACGCTTGTATGTATATAGCTTTAAACATAAAGTTGGCTCACAAGTTTTAATTGACGATGTTTCGTTAATAAAGAATACGGAGGTTGGTTATCAGGATATTAGTGAAGAGTCAGTAATGACTTATCCTAACCCAGTGGTTGATAAACTGCATATTAGTTTAAAATCTAATAATGCAAAAGTTTCGATATATAATATAAACGGACAAATAGTTATAGAAAGTGTACTTGCCGATTTGCAAGGTTCGGTTGATGTTAGCAGCTTGGCAAAAGGAGTATATTTTGTAAAGGTTGATAACAAGTTCGTTAAAAAAATTGTGAAGTAATTCACACACATCAGTTTTAGTTTTTTTTTCATAGTTAAGTTTTAGTAAGAAACAACTGCGTTGGTCTATCGCGAGATCCGCCAATGGCAAGTTGTTTTTGTTTATTCGAATTAAGAAGATTGACTTGGAATTTTTATTTTTTTTCAACTAACAGTATTACAGCTATTTACTAACTTAAACAACTACATTTATGAAAGCAACTTTAATGTTTTTTTGTTTTTTATTTTTCTCTGCAGCCGATTTCTTTGGGCAGGGTTATTTAGTAAACTATCCTTTAGAGCCTGGTGCAGCGGTAAGTTCCAACTATACCGTTTATGTTAACGAAACACCGGTTAGTGTATATAAGGTTGGTTCCAACGACGACATTTCCTATGCAAACTTTTCGTTTGCTGGTAAAGTTTCGGTGCGTATTCACGTAAGTGCTACAGTAAGTTCTTATAACTTAAGCCCTCACGGTTACGGTATCGTATCTACCAAATCGGGGCAAGATATTACCTTCGATTTAGATAAGCCACGTAAACTACTACTTCAAGGTGTTAACTCACTTGGTGAACGACTTTGTATTCTTGCCGATCCTTTGGAAGATAATATTCCTGTACCAAACGGCTCAAGTGTAGTTGATGCAACAACAGTTGGAATTGATAAAACCGGAAATACTAACAACCAAAGCCAAATACAAAGTGCGTTAAACAATTTACCAAGTGGAGGTATTTTATATTTCCCAGCTGGTCGCTACCAATGTGGAGGAGGTCTTAGCATGGTATCGAATAAAAACATTTATGTAGCCGGTGGTGCTACTATTGGAGCTGGTCCTTCAGGTAGGTTAACTCTTAATTTTGACAATGCAAGCAATGTTAAAATATTTGGTCGCGGTTCGTTCGACGGATGGGGCGATTCGAAAAGAGGCGCTGTTGGTGGCGAAGGCGATGCAACGTGCACTTTATTATATAAAAATAACGGTACTACTTCCGATAATTGCACAATTGATGGAGTAATTTTTAAACAATCAATTACTTGGAATGCTATTGTAATGGGCACAACTAACTGGAATGTTTATAACATGAAAGTTATTAATGGGCAAGCCTACGGCAACCACGATGGTTGGGATCCACATAGTGCTGTGAATATGATGTTCGACAACTGCTTTATTTATGGTAGCGACGATTGTATTGCATTATCGATACTTAGCGACAATTTAAGTTTAGGTACTACATTCCGTAACAGCGTATTATCGAACTCGAATAGTGGTGCTACAATACGAATTGGGCCCACAGTAGGCGAAAACACATCAAATGTACGAGTTGAAAACAACGACCATGTTATGTCGCCATCAAACGAATGGTCGTTAGCATTTTGGCTTGGCGGGGCAATTAATAACTTTAAATATTACGGACTTAGAGTTGAAAGCGCTGCAGGTGGAACAATTCTTATGCGAACACTTTGGGATGATTATTATGCTGGTGCGCAAAGTGGTAGTGCCGATAATGTTACATTCGACCGTTTAACTGTTGAAGATGGTTCATCGAGTTTACTTGAAGGACCAAACAGCACAAACCATGTAAATAATATTGCTTTTAAAGATTTTTACAAGCAAGGCAGCTTGGTAACTTCGGCAGGAGCTGCAAATATCTCATATTCTGGCTCAAATGTATCCAACATTACGTATGGTACAAGTTCAATTCCTTTAGTAAATGTTACAGCAACTACATTATTGGCAACTCGTGGTAGCAGCACTGGAAAATTTACCGTAACTCGTTCGGGCAACACCAGTAGCGCAATAACCATTGGATATAAAATACGTGGAAATGCAACAAGCGGAACCGATTACACGGCACTTAGCGGTAGTGTTTCAATTCCAGCAGGCTCCACATCGGTCGATATTATAGTTACTCCAAGTTCGGCAAGTTCGGCAGTAGATTATAAAACTGTTTACATAGGACTCAATAGTGGAGGCGATAATTATATTTTAGGCCCTAACTATGATGCAGTTGTTACTCTTGTTAATGGTGGAGGATCTACCGATACACAAGCTCCCACTGCTCCATCAGGATTAGCTTCTTCGGCAGTTGCACAAACATCCTTTACTTTGGGTTGGACAGCATCTACCGACAATGTAGGTGTTACTGGTTATGATGTTTTATTAGGAACTTCAGTTATCGGAACAACA
>JANYAP010000071.1 GCA_025361285.1 Bacteroidales bacterium
CCTACCGACATTCAGTTGGTTCAACTAATGAACGAGGTTGCAACCGAAGCCAAAAGCAAAGCATCGATTGAAAAAAAACATTTGAGCGAAAAAATAATGAGCGAAATAGTTATTGTTAAAGCACAGATGAAAGCAAATAGATAATGAAGAATGGTTGGATGTACATATTAGAATGTTCGGATGGTAGCTATTACGCCGGAAGTACCAATAATTTGGAATTACGGTTGCTACAACACCAGAATGGCGAAGGAGCTAACCATACCAAAAAACATTTGCCCGTAAAATTGGTGTATTTTGAAGAATTTCAGAGAATTGATGAAGCGTTTAATAGAGAGAAACAAGTGCAGGGCTGGAACAGAAAAAAGAAAGAAGCATTAATAAATGGCGAGTTCGACAAGCTCACTCACCTATCGAGAAATTACACACAGTATCCTCCGGTGGCTTCGGCAAGCTCATCCACCAATAACGCTGCGGTGGTTGAGCCTGTCGCGGTGGTTGAGCCTGTCGAAACCACCATGGCTTCGACAAGTCCTAATAATGTGGCTTCGACAAGCTCAGCCACCGAAGAGCCGCACCCGTTGCCTGAGCTTGTCGAAGGCAACACGACTACTAACTCAATTCTGAAAATGATATGAACATTCGACAAGCTCAGTTACCAAAGGGTTGGGAAATAAAAAAAATGGGTGATGTATTGGTAAAAACTGAAACTATTGACCCAACTAAAAAACCTAATGAAGAGTTTATATATATTGATGTTTCGAGTGTAAATAAAGAAACAAAAGAAATTGAAAACGCAACTATTTTACTGGGTAAAGATGCGCCAAGTCGAGCAAGAAAATTGGTCAGATTGAATGATGTTATTTTCGCTACTGTTAGACCAACTCATGGTCGTGTTGCTTTAATTACTGAATTATATGACGAACAAGTTTGTAGTACAGGTTATTTTGTTTTGAGAAGTAAACAATTTATTTACTACCAATATCTTTTTTATTTTATACTAACTGATGAGTTTAATGGGCAAATGGAGAAGTTGCAAAAGGGAGCAAGTTATCCCGCAGTGACTGATGCAGAAGTAAAAAGTATATCTATTCGTTTTCCAAAATCTCTCCCCGAACAACAACGCATCGTCTCCATTTTAGACCAAACCTTTGCCGCCATTGACAAAGCCAAAGAAAACGCCCAACGCAACCTACAAAATGCCAAAGAGCTTTTTGAAAGTTATTTGCAGGGGGTGTTTGAAAATAGACATGACGGTTGGGCGCAAAGAACTTTAGGAGAAATAACCACAAAGATTAGAAGTGGGGCAACGCCGAGGGGAGGAAGTGAATCCTACAAGCAAACTGGTATTTCTTTAGTAAGAAGCATGAATGTTCATGATTTAGAATTCAGAGATAAAAATCTAGCTTTTATAGATGACAAACAAGCAAAGGAATTAAATAATGTCACTCTTCAGGAAAATGATGTTTTAATAAACATAACTGGTGCCTCTGTTGCAAGATGTTGTATGATTCCCAAAGATTATTTGCCAGCACGTGTAAACCAACATGTATCAATTATTCGGGTAAAGAAGGAAATTATTGAACCTACATTTCTAAATCTATTACTTACGTCTAAATTCTACAAAGACCAATTACTATTAACAGGGGAGCAAGGAGCAACAAGACAAGCAATAACAAAAGTTCAATTAGAAAACTTTGTAATTCATTATCCAAATCTAAAAGAACAAAAAACAATTATAGCCAATCTCAATGCTCTTTCCATCGAAACCAAACGATTAAAAGCCATATATCAACAAAAGATAGCAGATTTAGAGGAGTTGAAAAAGAGTGTGTTGCAAAAGGCGTTTAATGGAGAATTATAATGCACATAATAACGATTCAACGATTTTTTACATTTGCAACCAAATGTTTACGGGTACGCGCATTGGCGGATTACGTATTGGATTACGTATCGGCGAATTCCGTATCGGCGAATTCCGTAGAGACGGGTTTTAAACCCGTCTCTACCACAATACCAAAATAAAACCGGAAACAATTTGCAAACAGGAATATTATGACTCTGTACCAAAACAAATATCGTATCGAAACCACGCGTTTGCGTAATTACAATTATGCATCGGATGGTCGGTATTTTATCACCATCTGTACCCATGGGCGCGAACACCTGTTTGGCAATATCAAAAATGGTAAAATGCAATTAAATGCCTACGGCACAATTATCGAAAATTGTTGGTTCGATTTGGTAAACCATTATCCCAATTTGCAATTAGATGCATTTGTGGTAATGCCAAACCATATCCATGGCATAATGATAATTGATAATTCAAAAAATATGGGTGGGGCGATTGTATCGGGGGATTCCGTATTGGCGGATTCCGTTGTAGAGACGGGTTTTAAACCCGTCTCTACAACAACGGATGCCATACAGACGGATGCCATACAGACGGGTTTGAAACCCGACTCTACAACCCCTCACGGATTATTTGAATTTGTACGTGCATTAAAAACATTTTCGTCGCGCCGAATGAACGAAATGGACAATTCGCCCGGTAAAACACGTTGGCAATCCCGTTTTCACGACCATATTATTCGTAACAAACAGGAATTATTCCGAATTCAACAATATATTTGTAATAACCCAACAAAATGGGACATTGATTCATTAAAATCATAAACAACCATCATGAACGAAGCCGAAACCCGAGCCGAACTAATCGACCCCAAGCTACGTGCTTGCGGTTGGGGCGTAGTTGAAGGTTCTAAAATACTTCGTGAATACAACATTACAGCAGGTCGTATTCAAACAGGCGGTGTTCGTTCTAAAAAGTTAACCGCCGATTACGTGTTGGTTTACAAAGGCATTAAACTTGCCGTTATCGAAGCCAAAAGCGATATGCTCGAAGTTGGCGAAGGTGTGGCACAAGCCAAACAATATGCAATTAAACTAAACCTCAAAACCACTTATGCCACCAATGGCAAAGATATTTACAGCATTTGCTTAAAAACTGGCGCAGAATCTTTAGTTGAAAGCTACCTTACACCCGCCGAACTTTGGAATAAAACATATCCCCCTTCGACAGGCTCAGGGAGCCATTCGGACATTGAGCGTAATCGAAATGTCGAAGTGTGGCGTGAAAAATTTTCTGCCGTTCCCTACGAAGATAAAAGCGGCACTTGGCAGCTTCGCTATTATCAGGAAATAGCCGTAAAAAACACGTTAGAAGCTGTTGCCAATAATAAACAACGTATTCTTTTAACCCTTGCCACAGGAACAGGCAAAACGGCAATTGCTTTTCAAATCGCTTGGAAACTTTTTTACACTCGTTGGAATCTTCGTGACAGAGCAGGGTTGCTGAGCGGAGTCGAAGCACGCCGCCCTCGGATTTTATTTTTAGCCGACCGAAATATTTTAGCCGACCAAGCCTACAATGCTTTTTCAGCATTTCCCGAAGATGCTTTGATACGCATTAAGCCCGATGAAATACGCAAAAACAATCGTGTGCCTGTAAA
Organism: Bacteroidales bacterium; assembly: GCA_025361285.1. Classification (GTDB taxonomy): domain Bacteria; phylum Bacteroidota; class Bacteroidia; order Bacteroidales; family JAAUTT01; genus JAAUTT01. Next base: position 3,510 of record JANYAP010000071.1, read on the forward strand.
TGGTAGTATATTCTTTACCATTTTTCAAACCTTTATGGTTCCTTCAATTGAAAATGAAATACAGCAAACGCAGGAAATAAATAATTTTCAACTGTCAACTATCAATTTTCAATTATACCCAACCGACTTTTTCGACTTTATTGTTATTGACGAGTGCCATCGTGGCGGTGCAAATGACGAAGGCAACTGGCGTGGTATATTAGAGTATTTTGCGCCTGCCGTTCAATTGGGTTTAACCGCCACCCCCAAACGAAAAGACAACGTTGATACATACCGCTATTTTGGCGAGCCTGTTTATATCTATTCCCTCAAAGAAGGTATTAACGATGGCTTTCTAACTCCCTTCAAAGTAAAGCGCATCAAAACAACCCTCGACGATTATATTTACACCTCCGACGACCAAATCATTGAAGGCGAAATTGAAGAAGCCCGACTTTATAAAGAACCCGATTTTAACAAGATTATAGAAATTAAAGCACGAGAGGCAAAGCGGGTCCATATATACATGAACGAAGCAAACCAAAAGGAGAAAGCAATTATTTTTTGTGCTACTCAAGACCATGCCGCTGCCGTTCGCGATTTGATTAATCAATACAAAACAAGCAAAGACCCAAACTATTGCGTTCGTGTTACCGCTAACGATGGCGAAATAGGAGAGCAGTTTCTTCGTGAGTTTCAAGACAATGAAAAGCTAATACCAACCATTCTTACAACTTCTCAAAAGCTTTCAACAGGTGTCGATGCCCGAAACATTCGAAACATAGTGTTAATGCGTCCTGTTAACTCAATGATTGAGTTTAAACAAATCGTTGGGCGTGGTACTCGTTTGTTCGATGGTAAAGAGTTTTTCAATATCTACGATTTTGTTGATGCTTACCATCATTTTGCCGACCCCGAATGGGATGGCGAACCTATTGAAGAAGACCCTTGCCCAAAATGTGGGCAATTACCTTGTGTTTGCCAAAAACGACCACCTATAACTTGCACTGTTTGCGGTCAAAGCCCTTGTGCGTGTATTAAAGAACCACCGCCACCATGTTATAAATGCGGTCAAACATCATGTATTTGTACGAAGAAAGTAAAAGTGAAACTCAAAGACGGCAAAGAACGAGAAATACAACACATGATTTCAACTTCATTTTGGAGTGCCGATGGGAAACCCATTTCAGCCGAAGAGTTTTTAAATAATTTGTTTGGCGAACTTCCAAATTTCTTTAAAAGCGAAGAAGAATTGCGAAAAATTTGGAGCAATCCGCTAACCCGTAAAACCTTGCTCGAAAAGTTAGACGAGGCAGGTTACGGAAAAGACGAATTGGCAACACTTCAAAAATTAGTCGATGCCGAAAAAAGCGACCTTTTCGATGTATTGGAATATGTATTTAATAATGAAATAAAGCCTATTTCTCGTCAATCGAGAGTTGCAGCAGCCGAAGCCACAATATTTGCCCTGTTAAACGAAAAACAAAAGGAGTTTATTGAATTTGTATTGAGCAAATACGTTGAAACAGGTGTCGAAGAACTCGACCAGGATAAATTGCCCGTTTTGCTTACAAACAAATACCAATCTCTGGAAGATGCAAAAGCAGTGTTGGGCGATGTGGTTAAAATAAGCTCTCTATTTATTGAGTTCCAGAAATATTTGTATCAGCAGAAAGTGGCATAACTTATAAACTAAACCCCGCAACTAATGCAAAAGGCAAATACGATTACAATTGCAAAAGTGTTTTTAAGCATATTAATAGTAAAAAATTGCAGCCACTAATACACCAATAAATTCGTGTACTAGTGGATACTAAAATTTTTTAAACATCTAGGCTTTAAGGATGTACACTAATTATTCAATTAAAACTTATAGCCAATTGAATAACCGATTGACAATATGTCGTTAAACGAAAATGTTTCAATGAAGTAAATATCGGCATTAAAGGTTGAATACAGTTTTTCTGAAATGGGAATTCGATACCTTAATTTTGCGTTTAACCCAATATTATTTAAGTTCGTTATGTCATAAATCAATACTGTTTTTACTCCATTCTGATTAATATTGTACGCTGCATCATAAGATAAAGCACCCCTATAATAAGTGAAACCGCCACTTATGGAAAAACTTCGCCCAGTTTCAGATCTAAATGGAACGAAGTCAATATCAGCATCAAGTAGCAAGCTTGAATAATTAGATATATCGCCCAAACACCTTTTTGAGGATTCCTTTCTAAGAAAATATAAGCTTACAAATGCCAGTTCGGCATATCCCGAACACATTATTTATCAATATGAATTCGTGGCTTTAAAATTATACTTGCCTGTATAGTTGCATATTCAATTTCTTTCGATATATTTATATGTTACCACAAAACCACCCAATCATGAAAAAGAACTATTCGCTTATCGCTTTAGCCGTTATTGTTACGGTAATTGCTTCAATTTTTGTTTTTCGTTCATGCTCGCATCGCAAGGTCGTTATCGATCCTGGTTTTAGCGAATATATCTCGGCATTTACTTCGGGTCGTATTTCGGTTCAGTCAACCATTCGCATTGAGCTTGTTAAGGAAATGGAATCGGTTTCGCTGAATTCCGAAATTGATATGAAGCTATTTAAGTTTAGCCCCAGCATTAGCGGACAAGCTTATTGGATTGATAATCGTACCATCGAGTTTCGTCCCGAAAAACCTCTTAAGCAGGGAACTATTTATCAGGCAACATTTTATCTCGAGAAACTGCTGAAAGTTTCTAACAAGTTCGAGAAATTTGTTTTCGATTTCGAAACCATAAAGCAGTCGTTTGCTGTTGCAATTGACGGCTATCAACCCAATTTATTAACTAGCCTGGAAATAAATAATATAACCGGAACGGTAACTACTGCCGATTACGCTAACGATGCCGATGTGGAAAAAATTATCGAAGCAAAACAGCAATCCAGAGAGTTAGCTATAAGTTGGACACATTCGGGCGAAACAAAAACGCATAAGTTTAGAATTGATAGTGTGATCCGTGCCGAACAAGCTAGCGAAGTTAAGGTAAGTTGGTACGGACAAGCAATTGACGCCGATTTAACTGGCGAGGAAATTGTAAAAATCCCTTCGATTAGCGATTTTTCGGCTCTTGAGGTTAAGGTGGAACAAGATCCAAATCAGCATGTTGCAATTAGGTTTTCCGACCCTTTAGAGCAAAATCAGGATTTAACAGGTTTAATTCAATTCGATAATTCATCTGATTTGACTTTCGAAATCGACCGAATGTTCATAAAGGTTTATTCTTCAGCTCGTAAAAATGGTACAGTTACATTAAATATTGAACAGGGAATTAGAAATGTTGCTGGTGCGAAATTAAAAGAAAGTCAAACGTTTCAGGTTGTTTTTGAGAGTATTAGCCCTGCAATTCGACTATTAGGTAAAGGTGTTATTTTGCCCAATTCCAAAGGGCTTATTTTCCCTTTCGAGGCTGTTAACGTAAAATCGGTTGATTTGCGCATTGTTAAAATTTTCGAGAATAACGTTGCGAAGTTTCTACAAGTAAATCAGCTCGATGGCGAATATGAGCTTAAACGAGCTGGTAGATTAATTCTTAAAAAAACTATCCGCCTCGATGCCGATAAACCTATTATTTATAATAAATGGAATACTTTTTCGATCGATCTTTCTACATTAATAAAGCAAGAGCCGGGAGCAATTTATAGGGTTTTGTTATCTTTTAAGAAAGAATATTCAACGTATCCTTGTGGCGATGCAAAAGTCGCTGATAATAAGGATAATATGACATCGGTGCAGAATTCCGACAATTATGAACTTGAAAGTGAAATAGGCTTTTGGGACACGCCCTCGAGCAATTATTACGAAGGCGATTATGAGGAATATGGCGAAGATTATAGCTGGGAGAAGCGCGACGACCCGTGCGAACCATCCTATTACTACGGAAATAAATGTCAGGTTAGCCGAAATGTATTAGCATCGAATATTGGTATAATCGCCAAAGGATCAGCCAATAATAATATATTGGTGGCAATAACCGATTTGGTTTCAACCAAACCTTTGAGAGGCGTTGAAGTTGAAATATTTAACTATCAGCATCAGAAAATTGGTATGGCAAAAACCGATGGCGATGGCTTTTGTAACATTGCACTTACCAGCAAACCCTATCTATTAATTGCTAAAGATGGCGACCAGCGTGGATATTTACGCATCGACGACGGTAGTAGTCTGTCGCTTAGTAACTTCGACGTTTCGGGCGAAGTAGTTCAGAAGGGATTGAAAGGCTTTATTTATGGGGAACGTGGCGTTTGGCGACCCGGAGATACAGTTTATTTGACGTTCGTTCTCGAAGATAAGCTAAAATCGTTACCACCCAATCATCCAGTAGTGCTTGAAGTGTTAAATCCTCAAGGACAATTATATAAGAAGTTAATTAAAACATCGGGCGAAAACGGATTTTACCTCTTTACGTTCAATACAAAGGCTACCGATGTAACAGGTAATTGGATGGCTTACATTAAAATAGGTGGCACAACCTTTAGTAGAATATTAAAGATTGAAACTATTAAGCCCAATCGTTTGAAAATTCTTTTCGATTTTGGAACCGAGATATTGAAAAGTTCGTCGCAAAAGGCACTACTAACAGCCAAGTGGCTGCATGGTGCTCCCGCAAAAGGTATGCGAGCAAAGGTGGATGTAACTCTTTCTTCTGCAAGTACATCGTTTAAAGGTTATGATGGTTATAGGTTCGACGATCCTTCGAAAAAATTTGAGTCGGAGGAGCAAACTATTTTCGATAGTAATTTAAGTGCCGAGGGCTCATCAAATGTAGCTGCCACGCTAAATGCAGGTAACAATGCGCCGGGCTTTTTGCGAGCCAACTTTGTAACTCGCGTTTTCGAACCTGGTGGCGAGTTCAGTATCGACAGAATGAATATTACATATTCGCCTTATAATGTATATATTGGAGTAAAAACTCCTGAGGATCAGTTTGGATATTTATTTACTGATACTTCTCAGTTATTCGAAATAGCTTCTGTTTCGCCTGAAGGCAAACCTATTAGCCGTTCGAATATCGAATTTAAAATTTACAAAATGGAATGGCGTTGGTGGTGGGATTCGAATTCAGACGATTTTGCCAATTTTGCCAGTAACACCGTTGCTAGTCCTGTTTTTGCGCAAACAATTAGTACTGCAAACGGTAAAGCTAAAGTTAAGTTTCGGCTTAATTATCCAAACTGGGGTAGATATTTTGTTAAGGTAACCGACATACAAAGTGGACACAGCAGTGGTAAGCTTTTATATTTCGATTGGCCAGGCTGGCGTGGTAGGTCGGATAAAGGCGACGCAAAAGGTGCTTCAATGCTAAGTTTTAGTTTAGATAAGAAATCATATAAGGTAGGAGATAAAGCCGTTATAACTGTACCGTCATCCGCCGATAGCAAAATTTTGGTGTCGCTCGAAACTGGCTCGGAAGTTCTAAAAGCATTTTGGGTTGAAACTTCTGCCAAAGAAACAAAAGCCACCTTTGAAATTACCGAAAAGATGGCTCCAAATGTATTTGTGCATGTATCACTAATTCAACCACATTCTCAGGCAGTTAACGATTTACCAATTAGGTTGTATGGTGTTATTCCGGTTAACGTTGAAGATGCAAATTCGCATTTAAGTCCTGTTATTTCAATGACCGATGTAATGCAGCCCGAAAAATCAACTATAATTAAAGTTAGCGAGAAGAATAACAAGCAAATGACTTATACTCTTGCAATTGTAGATGAAGGTTTGCTCGATTTAACACGTTTTAAAACTCCCGATCCGTGGAGTGCATTTTATGGACGCGAGGCCTTAGGGGTGCGAACATGGGATTTATACGATTACGTAATGGGGGCTTTTGGCGGAAAGCTCGAGCAATTGTTTGCTATTGGTGGCGACGATAATTTGAAAGGTGGGGCTGGAAGCAAGGCGAACCGATTTAAACCTATTGTTAAAGTACTTGGTCCATTCACCTTAAAATCTGGATCTAATAAGCACGAAATTACTTTGCCGCAATATGTTGGCTCAGTTCGTGTTATGGTTGTTGCTGGTAATGGAAACGCTTTTGGTAATACCGAAAAAACTGTGCCAGTGCGTATGCCGTTAATGATATTGGCAACCTTACCTCGCGTTGTTGGTCCTAGCGAAGAAGTGAGCTTACCAGTTTCAGTATTTGCAATGGAGAAACGCATAAAAAATGTATCGGTTGAAATTGTTCCGAACGAATTCTTCCAAATAGTTGATAGTAAGACTAAATCGATATCGGTAAATGAACCTGGCGAATTCGACGTTGCTTTTAAGCTTAAAGTTGCTTCTCGCGAAGGAGTTGGTAAAGTGAAAGTTATCGCTCGTAGTGGTAACGACAAATCGGAGTACGATATCGAAATAAATGTTCGTAACGCTAATTCGAAAATGGTTCAATACGCCGAATCGATTGTAGAGGAAGGTAAAACGGCCGAAATTACCTATAACCTAATTGGCATGGCAGGAACTAACAAAGCTACTTTGGAAATTTCGTCAATTCCTCCAATCGATTTAAGCAGGCGAATACGCTATTTGCTCGAATATCCTTATGGGTGCGTTGAGCAAACTACGTCGGGCGCGTTTCCGCAATTATATCTCGACAAGTTTATAGAGCTCGACGAGATGACTAAAAAACGTTGCGAAACCAATATCAATGCCGCTATTGAGCGCATTAACTCAATGGCAATTACCGATGGTGGCGTTGGGTATTGGCCTGGTGCAATGTATGCCAACGAGTGGGGCACTTCGTATGCTGGTAATTTTATGATTGAAGCCGAAAACAAAGGTTATAACCTACCTTCGGGTTTCAAGAAAAACTGGCTTAAATACCAGAAAAAAGAAGCTTGCATCTGGGTTCGCCAAAAAAGTACATACGAATATTACGAGTATGATTCCGAATTAAATCAGGCATACAGGCTATATACTCTCGCTTTAGCGAAAGAACCCGAAATGGGCGCTATGAATCGCATGAAGGAAATGTCGGGGCTTTCCGTTTCAGCCGTGTGGCGATTGGCAGCCGCTTATGCACTTGCTGGTCAGGTTGATATTGGTAAACTGCTTATTCAAAAATCGGGATCCGAAATTAAAGCTTACACTCAATTTAACAATACTTACGGATCGATTGAGCGCGATTGGGCTATGATGCTAGAAACCTTAACATTACTTGGAAATAAAACCGATGCATTTGCTTGGGTAAAAAAGGTGTCGAAAGCATTAAGCAGTAACCAATGGATGAGCACACAAACTACAGCTTATGGTTTATTGTCAATATCGAAATTTATCGAAACCGAAACATTATCTGGTACCATAAAATGCTCATATAAAGTAAACGGTAAATCGCCAGCTAAAGTAGCTACTCAGCTTCCGGTTGTTCAAATTAAGCTCGAAGCTAAATATTCGGGTACCGAAAGTATATCGCTAACTAATTCAGGCAAAGGCGTTTTGTTTGTTCGTGTTGTTACCGAAGGTATTCCCGAGGTAGGTCCAACAGCAGGTTTCGAAAATAATTTAAAAGTTGAAATAGTATTTAAGAATTCCGAGGGCGCTAGTATCGATATTTCTAAACTTAACCAAGGCACCGATTTTATTGCCGAAGTAACAGTTCGAAACAGTTATGCGAATGGAGGTATTACCAATTTAGCTCTCAATCAGGTATTTCCGTCGGGCTGGGAAATTGCCAATATGCGCATGGATAATGAAACCGAAGCTGCAAAAGACGCGAATAATTTTACCTATCAGGATATTCGCGACGACCGCGTTAATACTTTCTTCGATTTAGCGAACGGTGCAACAAAAACATTCCGTTTCCGCTTAAATGCCTCTTATGTAGGTAGTTTCTATTTGCCTGGAACAATAACCGAAGCTATGTACGAACCTGGCGTAAATGCATTTGTACCCGGTAAATGGGTTGAAGTAGTGAAACAGGAATAATGATTAAATTTTTATTGCATATAAAACGATATAAAATATTATACAGTATATTATTATGCTTGTTGATATATTATGTTTTTTGTCTTCCACATAAACTATTTCGCGAAGAATATTCAACAGTTGTTTACGATAGGGCTGGCGAATTGGTGGGAGCGAGGATTTCCACAGATGGTCAATGGCGATTTCCTATCGATTCGGCAGTTTCTAACAAATTTAGTTCAGCCATTATTATGTTCGAGGATCAATATTTTCGGCAACATATTGGTTTTAACCCTTTTGCGTTATATAGGGCAGCTAATCAAAACATAAAGGCAGGGCGTATTGTTGGTGGCGGAAGCACAATTTCCATGCAGGTTATACGCCTTTATCGAATTAATAAGAAACGAACTGTAATTGAGAAAGTTATTGAGATAATATTATCCACCCGATTGGAATTAAAATATTCGAAAGACGAAATTCTTCGAATGTATTCGGCTCATGCACCTTTTGGTGGAAATGTTGTAGGTGTAAACGCCGCTTCGTGGCGTTATTTCGGTCGTAGCCCAATAAATCTTTCGTGGGCGGAAGCCGTGCTATTAGCCGTTTTGCCAAATTCTCCATCGAGCATTCACCCCGGTAAAAACCGACAGATTTTGGTTGAAAAACGAAATCGACTTTTGCGCAAATTGTTTATTAATAATGCTATAGATAAAGAAATGTACGCCTTATCGTTACTCGAACCAATACCAATAAAGCCACTTCCTTTACCCGATATCTGCCCACAATTAACCGAACGTATTAAAAAACAATATGAAGGCAAATCCACTAAATCCACTATTAAAAAGTCGGTTCAGGAAAACGTAAATCGAATTGTATCTGAATATTATAACCAACTAAAAATTAATGAAATAGGCAATGCATGTGTATTAGTTGTTGAAGTAAACACTGGCAACGTTTTGGTTTATACTGGTAATATTCCGCCGCGTGGCAAAACAGTAATCGACGGACAAGATGTCGATTTAATTCAAGCTTCGCGAAGCACAGGAAGTATTTTAAAGCCATTTTTATATACCGCTATGCTTCAGGAGGGTACTATTTTGAGCGGCACTCTTATTCCCGACATTCCTACACGCATTGCTGGTTTTAAGCCCGATAATTACGATTTAACCTTCGATGGTGCTGTGCCTGCCAAACGTGCTTTGGCTCGATCGCTAAATATTCCATCGGTACGAATGTTGCAGCGTTATGGCATTCCCAAATTTCAAAATTTTCTTCAAAAACTTGGCATGTCTTCGCTCGTGTATTCGCCCGACCATTATGGACTTACTCTAATTGTTGGTGGCGCCGAAGGTAAACTATGGGATATTACGGGAATGTACGCCAATATGGCTCGTACTCTTAACTATTATAATTTACATAATAGCTATTCAAATAATACATTACATTCACCTAATTATATTATAGATAGAAGTAAAATATCAAAATTCGATACATCTTTTTTAACTTCATCGCTACTAAATGCAGGTGCAATTTGGTCAACCTTCGAAGCATTAGTTGAAGTAAATCGACCCGATGAAGAGTCGGGATGGTTAAATGTATCGTCGTCGCGCAAAATAGCCTGGAAAACAGGCACTAGCTATGGCTTTCGCGACGCATGGGCTATTGGAACAACACCCGAATATGTTGTTGGTGTATGGGTAGGCAATTCCGATGGCGAAGGGCGTCCAGGATTAACTGGCCTCGGCGCTGCTGCACCATTGCTTTTCCGCGTTTTTAATTCGTTACCGCAAACTACTTGGTTTCAAACCCCTTTCGATGAATTAGAACGAATTCCTACTTGTCGCCAAAGTGGCTATAAAGCTGGTGCGTATTGCGAACAGGTCGATTCATCTTATATTACTAGAGCTGGGTTAAAAACCGAAATATGTCCGTTTCATATTTTGGTTCATTTAAGTACCGATGGGAAATTTCGCGTAAGCAATAAGTGCGAAAAAATAGATAATATGCTTCATAAACATTGGTTTGTGCTTCCACCTGCTATGGAATGGTTTTACCGCCGAAAAAATGCATATTATAGTCAACTTCCACCTTTTAAAAGCGGCTGTTCCGATGATAATGAGCATATTTCCGCAATGGAACTTATTTATCCTACCGAAGTGTTGAAAATATTTATTCCACGCGAAATTGATGGAAAACCTGGTAACACTGTTTTCGAAATTGCGCACCGCAACGACAAAGCTACTATTTACTGGCACGTTGATAATGAATACATTGGTTCAACTAGCGGCATTCATCAAATTTCGTTAGCACCATCACGCGGAAAGCATTATTTAACAGCAGTTGATAATGAAGGACAAACCCTTTCGCGATGGTTTGAGGTAGTAGATAGGAATTAATAATGCGAAGTTGTTGAATATGTGTTGGTTATTTTGTTAGGTATTAAAGTTGAATTGATTACCCAATTGGTCACCTCTCGGGGCATTTGTAATGTCAGTATTTTATTAATTGAAGGATATATGATATTTGTCATCTCATTACAGGAAATAAAAAAATCCTGTAACTATATGAATTACAGGATTTTGCAATTATTTTGCTCTAAACTCAGCGGAGAGCGAGGGATTCGAACCCCCGGTCCAGTTGCCCGGACAACAGTTTTCGAGACTGCCACGATCGACCACTCTGCCAGCTCTCCTTTTAAACTTAAGCCCTAATTATCACGTACTTGACTACAGCTAATAAGGTATTTATAAATGTGTGGCAAAAGTAACGTAATTATTTGAATAGAACCAACCGTATTTTAAATTTATCATATAAAAAACAGCGCAACCCCAATTACACTAATAATTGATCCAATAATTTCCTTAACAGTTATTTTTTGATTAAAGAAAATAACTGCCGGAGCAATTATTAATATGGGCACTGTTGCCATTATTGTTGAAGCTATACCAGTTGCAGTAAATTTCACCGAATATAACGACAATGATACTCCAAGAAATGGACCAAAAAACGACCCAACGGTAACACCTATCATACCTCTACGACTGTTGAATGCCATTAGCATTTGCCTAACACGCCCAAAAAGCACAATTATAACACTAAAACCTATTATACCGGTTATAATGCGAATTTGGGTAGCAGCAAAAGCATCGTAACCAGCCATACCCTTTTTGCTTAATACCAAGCCAAAAGCTTGTCCAGCTGCTCCGCCTATGGCAAACAAAAATCCCTTAAGTGGCACATTAAGTTTTATTTTCTCTTCGCTCGAATTTCTACTCAGCACCGTAATTGCAATACCTACAAAAGTTAATAAAATTCCTAGGATACTATAACCCGATAGTTGTTCATCGAGAAACAACCAGCCTGTTACTGCCGCAATTGGTGGGGCTAACGTCATAATAAGCATGGCTAACCGCGATCCAATAATTGTAAACGATTTAAAAAGAAACAAATCGCCAAGTACAAAACCCACTAAACCCGATAAGCTAAGCCAAACCCATTGGTGCACGCCAGCATCGGTAGGAAACGGCAGTCCGCGAAAAATCCATAAATAAACCGTAAGAAAACCAAATGCGAAAACTAACCTAAGTATATTAACTGTTAATGAACCTATTGCCTTGCTAGCCGATTCGAATGCAAGCGCCGAAATTGTCCAAAAAATGGCTACCAACAGCGCTGCGTATTCCCCAATGTGCGTTTGAATCATTCCCTATATATTTATTTACAAATGTACTTTTTTACTTCAAAAGCGAAACTTCAAAAAAAATATGGTGTAAATTTTGTGTTACCTAATATTTTTAGTATATTTCAGGTTAATTATGTATTACATTAGTTCGGTAAATTTATAATTATTCAATTTCATCGTATTTGTAATACGTTGAAATACATAGAAATATAAAAATATTTCAACTTGTTTCTATGTATTTCAATTTGTTAATAATTAACAAGTTAGAAAAATGAATCGAAGTATTGGTACTAAAGAACTCCTATATTTAGGAGAAAATCAAATATATTTCTATTTTTAGAACCTTTTATATTGAATTTTAGTTTAGTAATGTGCAGGAAATAAGTTACTACAAGGCGCGCAAAAATTTTAATACCGGAGCTTACTACAGTAAGTGAGAACTTAGCGAAGCGTTCACGAACACCATTAAAAACAAATGGATTTGTGAGTAATTTAAAATTTTTGCAGCAACGCAGTAGGAGCCTATTTAATACATATTACTTAGGCACTATAACATTTGCTAATAAACCCATCTTTGTTGATTATAATTTAAACGATGATAAACCGAAAAATAACCGTAAAACATTATCTTAACCTTAGAGCTAAGCCGAAAACTGTTCTCAAAGAACACTACTATCCGCTTTATATTCAAATAATTGTAAACGGTAAAAAAGCACAAATAAAAAGTAAGATTAACGAACATCTTAAAATTTACCGTAGTGATATAGAACGTATTACAAAAAATAATCAGGAGAAAAACGAACTTCTAATGGATGGGTTTCTTTCGGAAAAGCTTTTCGAAGAAATTTTGAAATTAAAATCGTTCCCATTATATCATCTGTTAATTGATGAAACTGAGGTAATTACTCGCATAATTACAATTATGCAGCCTTTCACCAACAACGACTTTAGTCTCAATAATTTTAGTGATGATTACTCGAAATATACCGAGGAAATTACCCATAAGCTCGATTCGAAAATAAAAGAGGCCTATAGGAAAGAGCTTAAGAATGTGTTTCTTAAATCGATCGACCAGGAGGAAAGTCGCGATATTTTCAAGACATCTAATTTCCTAATTCATTTTATAAACTGGGAAAACACATTTAGTAATTATTACGAATCGACCTTCGAAATTTTACCCAGCGAGCTAAAAATGATCGAAAACTATTTGAGTAACGAATTACGCACTCAAATTAAGGCATTTATGGCATATCACTCGAAAGTTAATGTGTTAAAACGCTTTTTTGAGAAACGCGAATTGGGGAAAATATCAACGTTATCGTATCTCGATTGGCAAATTGATATTCGCAATTTTGTTTATAAGGAATTTGAATTACTTTTTGGTGAGCAGAAAGCTCTGCAATATGTAATTAGTCTGGAAACGCTATTAACCAGCGATTTAAAAGTAATTCCTCAATAAACGCGGGTTCGGTACATTTTCATCTCTTTGGCAAATAGGCGGGCATTACCCGAAAGGTTTTCCAACGTTTGCCAAAACTTTGGTCCGTGGTTTTTGTGTACAATATGCGTAAGCTCGTGAAGTATCACGTAATCAATTAAATGGTTGGGCAAACGCATTAAATGAATGTTAAGGTTTATATTATCAACGTGCGAACAACTTCCCCATCGCGATTTAAGATTCTTCAGAAATAGTTGCGAATAGGTTAAATTAAATTTAGTAGCAAGTTCGTTAACTCTCGGAGGCAAAAATTCCTTCGCCTCTTTGCGAAGTGCAAACTCAATCGCTTTTTTTATAATGTCTTGTCCTTCAACGGATAGCAAGATATCTTCCGTCGGAAAACTTATTTGTATAAATCCCTTGCCAACCTTGGCACTCAACTTTTGCTCGGGCTTATGTATAAATTCTAGTTTGTGAAATCGGGTGGCAAAATTGGTTTCGGGTTTAAATACGGTGGTGGTTTGCTCCAGCGCCTTCATCTTCTCCAAACTACTTCGAATCCAGTCCTTTTTTTCTTCTACAAAACGAAAAGCGTTAGAATACAACACGTATGTGGGCATGGTAACTTTAACGCCCTCGTTTGGTTTTACGGTTATTCGCACACTTCTGGAACGGCTACTTTTTACAAATTCAACGTCGCCTATAGTGTTGATATATTGCACTTTCGAACTCATAAAATTCCTATTACAAATTGCCTTAAATATATGACAATATAGTTTATATTTATACTTTAATTTTTTTTGTAAAACTACGTGATAATAAATGAAATAGTTGTATAACACAATGCTGCGGTACAATTTTGCAACTTTCTAATAATTAACAACTTGAAATATTTTTATATTTTTATGTTGTGAGAGCCAACTTGCGAAGGCTAAATGACATATATTAATGAATTGAAAATTATCGTTTTACTGAAATAATATTCAAATAATCAAATATCGCATAAGAATTTTATATGAAGCAAAAAAAACTATTGAAATACCTTGCAATTGCTACCGTTGTGCTACTTATCTTCGTAGTAATCGCCAAAAGAGCTGGCTGGATAGGTAAAGAAAAACCAATTGAGGTATCGGTTGAGAAAGTTCAGAAACGAACTATATTAGAAACAGTTACCGCCAATGGCAAAATTCGACCCGAAACCGATGTGTTATTAAGCCCCGAAGTATCGGGCGAAGTAATTGAACTTTACGTGAAGGAAGGCGATTACGTGGAAAAGGGCAAGTTACTACTCAAAATTAAACCCGATATTTACATTAGTGTTCGCGATCGCGCAACAGCAGCAGTTAACTCGTCGAAAGCTAACCTTGCCAATGCTGGTGCAGTTTTGCTTCAGTCCGAGGCAAATTTCGATCGCGAAAAACAGTCGCACGACCGTAGTAAGCGTTTGTGGGAGCAGAAGACTATTTCGTTAGCCGAATGGGAGATAGCACAATCGTCATTCAAAACTGCTTCGGCACAGGTTGAAGCTGCGCAACAAAACGTAAAAGGTGCTCAGTTTGGGGTACGTAGCACCGAGGCTTCGTTAAAAGAATCGAACGAACAGCTACTTAAAACTTCCGTTGTAGCCCCTATGAGCGGAACAATTTCTCAATTAAACGTCGAACTTGGTGAGCGTGTTTTAGGTACAAACATGATGACAGGAACCGACATGATGCATATTTCGGATTTAAACCGAATGGAAGTTCAAGTTGATGTAAACGAAAACGATATTGTTCGAGTTAGTGTTAACGACACAGCCATTGTTGAGGTTGATGCATATTTAGGTAAAAAATTTAAAGGCTTGGTAACCGAAATTGCCAACTCCGCTACCACAGTGGGACAAACAACCGATCAAGTTACAAATTTTCAGGTTAAAATACTATTGCTTAAGCAGTCGTACGCTCATTTAATTACGGCTACAAATCCCGATCCGTTTCGGCCCGGTATGTCGGCTTCGCTCGATATTCAAACCGAACGAACCGACAATGTTCTGGCTATCCCTGTTCAGTCGGTAGTTCTGTTAAAAGATTCGACCGATTCGATAGCGACATTGAAAAATACCACCATTGCCGAACTTAAGCAAAGAGAAGGTGTTTACTTATTTGTAAATGGAAAGGCTACAGTAAAGAAAGTAAAAACTGGTATTCAGGATAACTATTTTATTGAGATTAAAGACGGACTAACCGATAAAGATGAGGTAATTACAGGTCCATACGGTATTATTACAAAGCGTTTAAAAGAAGGAACTCAAGTTGCTCGTATTCACAAGAAAGACCTTTTTAAACCGCAAAAAAACTAATCCATTTATGGCTTTGATATTACATATTGAATCCTCAACCGATGTTTGCTCGGTAGCACTTGCCAACGAAAACGGTATAATCGATTTTCGCGAAAGCGCCGAAGTGAGGTCGCACGCCTCAATTCTTTCGGTATTCGTCGATGAAATTCTTCGTAAAAATAAAACAGAAGTGTCAAATCTTCAAGCTATTGCAGTAAGTATGGGCCCAGGGTCGTACACAGGTTTGCGCATAGGTGTATCGGTGGCAAAGGGTTTGTGCTATGGAGCAAATATTCCCTTAATAGCGCTGCCAACATTACAATTTATGGCAATGGGATTTTTGCAGCAACAGCTTAAAAAAAATGGGCAAATAGTTTTGGACGATGCATTATATTGCCCAATGCTTGATGCCCGTAGGCTCGAAGTTTATACCGCTTTCTTTAACAAGCACGGCGAGTTCGAGTCGGAAACCACTGCCGAAATAATCGACGAAAATTCGTTTAACGACTTATTATTGAACAATATAGTTTATTTCTTCGGAAATGGATCCGATAAATGTGCCAGTATAATTACACATGCCAACGCTAGGTTTATAAGTGGAATTTATCCATCGGCAAAGGATATGATTGAGCTTTCGCAGGAATTATTTCAAATGCAAGATTTTAAGGATGTGGCATATTTCGAACCATTTTATTTAAAGGACTTTGTTTCCACAACACCCAAAAATAAAATTTTAGGCGGTTTAGGTTAAAGAATAAATTAGAATTACAACTACAATTATTTGTAAATGTTCAATATATGAGAACCTTTTTAAATACTTTGTTTTTTTTTTTGGTAGTTATTGTTTCAACATCATTTCAAGCCAACGATACGATACCCCCAATTTCCAAAACTCCCGTGTTTGTTAATGGCGAGGAATTAAAGTACGTGCTCCATTATGGCGTTATTAATGCCGGAGAAGCACTTATAACGTTAAAAACCGAAAAATACGAAGGTAAGGAGGTTTTTCATGCTATAACCAAGGCCAATACTACTGGTTTAGCCGACAAATTCTTTAAAGTTAGTGATATTTACGAAAGCTATTTCGATGCAGAAACTAACCTGCCAGTTAAAGCAATTCGGAATATTAGCGAGGGGAATTACAAGCGTTATTCGGAAGATATTTTCAATCAAGCAAATAACACGGTTATTAATTCGGTATCGGGCGAACATAAGGTTCCAAGAAACATTCTCGATATGGTGGCTTCGCTGTTTTATATTCGCCGTATCGATTTTACTAATTTCAAAAAAAACGACATTGTTAGGGTTGATACGTATTTCGACGATGCACTATTCCCCTTTTATATTGTTTTTAAAGGGCGCGAAAAATTGAAAACCAATATGGGAAAATTCAATTGCCTCAAATTTGTACCGATAGTTGAACCAGGTAGAATATTTAATAGTGATGACGATATGACAATTTGGCTTAGCGACGATGCTAATAAAATTCCTATCTGTATTAAATTCGATATGGTTGTTGGGTCGTTTAAATGCGATATTGTTTCGTATAAAAACAACAAATACCTTATGAACTCGAGGCTTACCGTAAAGTAGATACAACTTTAAATCTGTATTACTTATGCGAATTGAGAGTTGAAAGTTGACAAATTGCTAATAATTTAACAATCAACGAATTGTAATGTTATATTGTGCTAAATCGAAAGAAATTATTTTTGATGGTAAACCAGAATAATTCGAAGTTATGTAATTAACTATTTCGTTGCATATTATTGTAGCAGTAAAATTGTAAGTAATTGAAATTTTGCCTATTGCTAGCGTGTCGTTTTCGTTTTCAAAAATATCGTTGAAAACAAGAGGTTTCGAGGTGTTTTTAAAGTCAATAACCGTTACTTTACCCGTTGTTGAAGCTACCAAACCAAAAAAGGCGGGTATTGCCAATTTGCTGCACGCTTCGAATATAATTACCGATGTAGCCCTTACATTTGAGGCATCTACAACGATATCGAATTTTGAAAAAATACGCTCTGCATTTTCGTCGGTAATTTCCAAATTAATAATTTCGTAATATACCCCTGGAAAAATTGTTTGAAGTTTTTCCTTCGAAAGAATCGACTTAAGTTTACCTAAGTCGTTGCCGCCAAATAGCGTTTGGCGTTGCATAGTTTTGTCCTCAACCATGCCGTAGTCGATAATGCCTAGATATCCAATTCCTACCGACGATAGAAGCTGCAAAACAACCGACCCAAGACCACCAGCACCAACAACGGCTATTCTGCATTTTTTTAACCTTAGTTGACCTTCGATTCCAATAGAATTAATAGCAATTTGATCGCTAAAACGGCGCAGCTCGCTATCACTTAAAATGTTGCTATTCATTGTTTTGTGAATAATTGGATGTTAAGTTTAATGATTGGTGGTCAATTTGTTATTTCAAATATATTTCATCTCTAACATATGAGTTGTTAAGCCAAAAGCAATGCTTAGTATATTCTTTAGCTTTTGTAAGTTTGTCAATTGTCGGTAAAGGATATGTGTTTAGAGCCTTTGCTGCGTGTGGTCGCACATGAGATACCGTATTAAAGATTTGTTTGGAAAATTTGTAAATCTAATACCAGCCTTTACCTCTTTTACTATTTTCCCATTGGCTACAATTTCTTTTGTCTTTAACCAAACTTTTTCAGCTTCTAGAATAACTTTTATTTCGGAGCTGGTAAGCCTAATTTTTGTAACGGAATATATTCAAAATAATAACTACACCTACAATTATTATATAATCTAATACATCCTTATATTCTGATTTTTTAAACCATTCGCTTAACGTGTGGCGGCATGCGTAGTTGGGGATTTCGTGGTGACGAACCTATCACCCGATACAAAACTTACCTGCGAGTGATGCGCTTGCCTAACCACTTAAACCCTAATTACGTATGATCTCGTGTTAGCAACTGGTCTTCTTTGTTTTTTAATCTTTAGTCAAAGATAAATCATTTTATCAATCTGCAAACTTATCCAGATGATTTGGTTCTCAATAAGGGTGGATGGTGCGTTGGGGGTTTTAATTTTTTTAGCGTGGGGCTTTTAAAACCTTTCAAGTTGCACGAAACGGTCCTTGCGGGGGGTTAAAAGGCAAAGCTCTTTTGCAATTTTGGGACTGCGGGTGGGCTTTGTGCGAATTGCAAATGTGCTTTGACTTGTGCGGGGGCTTGCTCGAACTTATCAGTTTGCTTCTTGTATTTTTCAGTTCGTTTTATCATTTCCGCAGTTCGTTATTTGAAACTTTCAGTTAATATTTTGAATGTCGCAGTTAGTTTCTCGAAACTATCAGTTTGCATATCTAAAACCGCAGTTGTCTTAGCGACAACTGCAGTTTATTTATCTATAAAGCGAGTACGTTATTCAAAGAACTAAGTAGTCTATTTGCAATTATGCTTTGACTGCTTTAAACTCCAACTTTGAAACTTGCTTGTATTGGGGGCCTGTTGCACCGTAAAGCGACTTAATATAAGTCTTTGTGTCGAGTGCTATATCAACTAAGCCTGTGTTTGCTTTGTAGAGAATATCGTTACGAGAAATACGGGCGTTACTTAATGGTGTAGTGGCGCTTACAACGGCTGCATTCTTTGCTTTTAAATCGTTGTATAGGGTTGTTAATGCTGTTACTTTCAAATCCGCTTCGTTTGGGGCGTAAAGAGTAACACTGGTTAACAATTTAATGAGTTTGTCGAAGTTGTCTAAACGACTGTCATAACTCATTTGTGAAGATGAAATTTCTTTTGTTACTTTTCCTGCGGCTTTTTCGGCTGCCTTTTCTTCATCTGTCTTTTTTGCGGTTGCTCTTGTTCCCTGAATTTTACGAACTAAGGTTTTTGCGCTTTCGTCCACTTGTTCGGTGGTGTCGGTTGCTTTGAGAGCATTGTTTACTCGTGTAATGAGTTTGCTTAATGGTTCAAACGCGGCTTCACGAGCTGCAACTGCGTTGCTGTATGCAGGAAGTGCAGCGTTTACTGCATTAATTGCATTTTTAGCACTGGTTGAAAGGGTTTGTAAAGCGGTTAATTTGATGCCTGCTTTTGAAGGGTTGTAAGCTGCTGCATAACCTGTGGCGAATGAAATTAAATCGTCGAAATTTGCTACATTTTTAGCATGACCGGTTTCTGTTGTACTTGCCATAAAACAATTTTTAAGGGTTAGAAATTAGGTAAATAACGTTGTGAAATTTAAAAAATTATTTAATTCTATCAACTATGAATTATTCTTTTTAAAATTTTCAGCCTGTTCAAATATTTCTACATACACTTCATCTCTCTCAACAGGGGGATAACCAAACTCATCTAAAAGCAATATTAAACCAACTTTCAGAGCCGATTTAATATCATCACGTTTATTCCAATCGGGAAATTTGGCTTGACCATCAACCAAATCTTTAACAGCCTTTGCCAGTTCAATTAATTTATCTTCGGGATAAGTAAAATCGTACTTAATACAAAGTTCTTTTAATATGTCGTAAAAGGCTTTTTCTTCAAAATCAATACCTAAAGCATCGCCAGCCGAAAACTCTTTGTGAACTTCCCAAATTAAGTTGGTGAGTTGTTCTGCCATTTCCTCATACACTTCGCTACGCAATATATCGTTTTCGTTACGTTGGTTGTAGCGTTCTACAAGTGCTTGCATCTTTTTTGTAAAGTCAATACCTTTTACTCTGTTTACTTTTCTGATTTCTCCAATCACTTTTGCAAGTAGCTGTTGAAGCAATTTGATTTTGGTGTTCGGCAATTTGATTTTATCAATTTTAGCCAAATAATCTTCATCGAAAAGGTCTTGTTCGGTTTCTTCTTCGTTACCGAGTTTGAATATTTCTTCAACTCCATCGCTTTGTAAGGCATCTTTTATCATTTCCCGAACTTTGGCATTCATTTGTGCCGTATCGGGTGCGTTGCCTTTGGTGAGTTTGAAAACAATGGAACGAACCGCCAAATAAAAATGGGTGTAATCTCTTTCGGCTTGTGTAATATTTTCGCTACCTGCGCAAATATCATACGCTGCTTTCAGTCGCTTTACGAAGCCCATAAAGCGGGTTTCAAAATCTTTGGTTTGTTGTACAAATTCGGCAGCCAGATTCAACGTGTTTAACTGCTGAATGGTTGTGCCTTTGAAGTATTTAGAACTATCGAATTTGTGAAACAGTTTAGCCAGAAGGTCTAAATGATTGCGAACGATGATTAATGATTCGGCAATATCTTCAAAATTATCTTCGTCGCCTTTGTTATATTTGGCTAATGCAAGGTTCATTTGTTTTTTGATGCCGATATAATCCACCACCAAACCTTTATGTTTACCTTCGAACTTGCGGTTTACCCTTGAAATGGTTTGAATTAAATTGTGTTGCTGAATAGGTTTGTCGATGTAAATAGAATCTAAGAACGGAACGTCAAAACCAGTTAGCCACATATCAACCACAATGGCAATTTTGAAATTCGACTTTTCGTTTTTGAACTGGCGGTCTAATTCCTTGCGATATTCTTTTGTTCCTAATAAATCGTAAAATTCCTTCGGGTCGTCCTGCCCTCTGGTCATTATCATTTTAATGCGCTCAATGGGCTTTAATTCCCGTTTGTCCTTGTCGGTAAGCATTACGCCTTCTTCGGCTTCCCGAATCTCGTTCCATTCGGGTTTTAGGGCAAT
The DNA here is from genome assembly GCA_025361285.1 of Bacteroidales bacterium. Classification (GTDB taxonomy): domain Bacteria; phylum Bacteroidota; class Bacteroidia; order Bacteroidales; family JAAUTT01; genus JAAUTT01. Next base: position 24,563 of record JANYAP010000071.1, read on the forward strand.
AATGTTTTTGTATAATTCATAACCAATTTCACGGTTACTGCAAACAAACATTGCTTTGCCTTTCACGGTAGAACCCTCGTTAACTCTATTTTGGTAATGGTTTACAAAGTCGTCGGCAACCGCTTTTAAACGGTCGGGGTCGCCCAAAATGGCGTACATATTTGCTGTTTTCTGTTTGCTTTGCTCAATCTGATATTCATTAGCACCAGCTTCGGCAGCTTCTTCGTAGTATTTTTCAATTTTCTCTAATTCGCCATTTTTCAAGGCTACTTTGGCGGCTCTGCCTTCGTAAACAATACGAACGGTAATTTCGTCTTTTACCGATTCGGTCATTGTATAAGCATCAACTACTTTTCCGAAAACATCGAGCGTTGCATCTATTGGCGTTCCGGTGAAACCAACAAAAGTGGCATTGGGCAATGAATCGTGTAAATATTTGGCGAAACCAAACGTTTTGGTAACGCCTTTTTCCGTAACCTTTATTTTTTGGTCTAAATTAACCTGACTGCGGTGTGCTTCGTCGGAAATACAAATTACATTGCTTCTATTGGTAAGCAGTTCGGTATCTTCGGTAAACTTGTGAATGGTTGTAAGAAAAACGCCTCCACTTTCCCTGCCTTGCAATTTGTCTCTTAAATCGGTTCGGCTTTCGACACTTACAACGGTATTGTCGCCTATAAAATTTTTAGC
>JANYAP010000010.1 GCA_025361285.1 Bacteroidales bacterium
ATTAATCCGAGATCAAGCATTCCGTATAATACACGGCGGTGCACCGGTTTTAAACCATCGCGGACATCCGGTAAAGCGCGCGATACAATTACCGACATCGAATAATCGATGTAAGCCGTTTTCATTTCTTCCTCGATGTTGATTTTAATAATTCGTTCTTCCTGCATTTTATTTAATAGTTCCTAATAATCAATACTATAAGCTTCAATAAAAATAGACACTAAAGTAGGTATTTTTTACCTAATATTTTACAACAGTGTATGGAATTTATTAACAGTTTATTGTTTAAAAAAATTCGTGCGCGTTTTATTGTTATATTTGTAATTCGTTTGTAACTTCGATTTAAATATATATTACAAAATTATATGGATGCCAAGTTTTCGCAAAGAATTAGAGATGTTCTCTCGTACAGCAAGGAAGAGGCTATTCGGTTGGGTAACCCCTATATTGGAACAGAGCATTTGTTCTTAGGAATTTTAAGAGATGGAGAGGGCGATGCTATTGAAGCGCTTGTTGCTTTGGGTGCCGACCTTCGCGAGTTACGTAAAACAGTAGAAACAAAAATACGCCCCGATCAATATTCGCCTATTAAGGATACTGAAAATGTTCCGTTGATAAAACCCGCCGAAAGGGCTTTAAAGTTGGTGCATTTAGAGGCGCGTTCCTTTAAAAGCGAAACTGTTGATACTGGGCATCTTTTGCTTGCGTTGTTAAAGGACGAAAATTGCTTTATCTCGCAAATGTTAGTCGAAAAAAATATCGACTACTTTACCATTAAAGAAGAGCTTGAAAGCTTTAATGTGCAATCGAAATCGGATTTTCCTGGAGGCGGAGAAGACGACGATGATGATGCTAAAGGTGGACCATTTGGTCAGGGCAAGCCTCAGCAACCCCAACAACCGCAGAGTAATCAGCCCGCAAAAGGAACATCGGATACTCCAGTACTTGATAACTTTGGCGTAGATTTAACCAAAGCTGCCGAAGAAGGAAAATTAGACCCTATTATTGGTCGCGAAAAAGAAATTGAACGTTTAGCTCAAATACTTAGCCGCCGAAAGAAAAACAATCCTATTTTAATTGGCGAACCTGGTGTGGGTAAATCTGCTATTGCTGAGGGACTTGCACTTCGAATTATTCAACGCAAAGTGTCGCGGGTGTTATTCGGAAAACGAGTTGTTACGCTCGATTTAGCTTCGATAGTGGCTGGAACTAAATACCGTGGGCAATTTGAGGAACGCATGAAAGCCATTCTTAACGAGTTGGCAAAAACAAATAGTGTGATATTATTTATCGACGAAATTCACACAATTGTAGGTGCAGGTGGTGCTTCGGGCTCGCTCGATGCTGCTAACATGCTTAAGCCAGCACTTGCACGTGGCGAAATACAATGTATTGGAGCAACTACTCTCGACGAATATCGGCAACACATTGAGAAAGACGGTGCTCTGGAACGGCGTTTTCAAAAGGTAATGGTTGAACCAACTTCCGTTGAAGAAACTGTTGAAATACTTAACAATATTAAGGAACGATACGAGGATCATCATAATGTATATTACACAGCCGATGCCATTGATGCTTGTGTAAAACTTACTGCGCGCTATATTACCGACAGGCATTTACCCGATAAAGCAATTGATGCTTTGGATGAATCGGGTTCGCGAGTTCATATTTCGAACATTATAGTACCAGAACGAATACTTGAACTTGAACATCAAATTGAAGATGCTAAGAAAGAGAAAATCAAAGCAGTAAAGAATCAGAATTTCGAAAAAGCAGCAAGTTTTCGCGACCGCGAGAAGGAAATGCTTGATAGGTTGGAAGATGAAAAATTACGTTGGGAAAAAGAACTGTCGAAAAACCGCGTAACAGTTGATTCGGAGAAAGTTGCCGAGGTTGTTGCTATGATGACGGGTGTTCCAGTTCAACGCATTGCTCAAGCCGAAGGGCAGCGATTGATTAATATGGGTCAAGTAATACAGGGCAGCGTAATTGGACAAGACGAAGCTATTGAGAAGGTGGTAAAAGCCATTCAGCGAAATCGTGCAGGGTTAAAAGATCCGAATAAACCAATTGGAACGTTTATCTTCCTAGGACCAACTGGTGTTGGTAAAACGCAATTAGCTAAAGTGTTGGCTAAATATTTGTTCGATAGCCACGATAACCTTATTCGCGTTGATATGAGCGAATATATGGAAAAATTTAGTGTGTCGCGACTTGTTGGAGCACCTCCAGGATATATTGGTTACGAGGAAGGCGGTCAATTAACCGAAAAAGTGCGCCGTAAGCCATATTCGGTAGTGCTTTTAGACGAAATTGAAAAAGCTCACCCCGATGTTTTTCATATTCTATTGCAAGTGCTTGATGAAGGGCAACTTACCGATAGTTTGGGAAGGCGCATCGATTTTAAAAATACCATTATTATAATGACATCGAACATTGGAACCCGTCAATTAAAGGATTTTGGACAGGGTGTGGGTTTCAATACTGGGTCGAAAACTGCTGCACAATCGAACGAATACGCAAAAAGTGTTATACAAAATGCACTAAAAAAGGCCTTTGCCCCCGAATTTTTAAACCGTATCGACGATGTAGTTATGTTCAACACACTGTCGAAGCAGGATATCATTAAAATTATTGATATTGAGCTTAAAGGGTTGTTCGACAGAATTATAAATTTGGGTTATAAAATAAAAATATCGCCAACAGCAAAAGATTTTATTATTGAAAAGGGTTACGATGTTAACTTTGGAGCACGCCCATTGAAACGAGCCATACAAAAATACATTGAAGACCCTATGGCAGAGGTAATTATTAAAGCATCGGTAGTAGAAGGCGATGTATTATTGGTTACATATAACAAGAAAAAAGACCACCTAACCATTAAGGTTGAGAAGGTTAAACAAATTGAGGTGAAGGCTTTAGATTAATTTCATAGTACTTAGTACCAAGTAATTAGTAATTAGTGTCCATCCGTAATGTCGATTTTTAAATAGCTCTGGCATTTATGCCAGAGAAAATGAATATCTAAAAATGGGCTTTAGCCCAAATAATATATTGATATTTAGGCTAAAGCCGTATTTGTTTCTTTTATTTTTCAACGAGCTAAATCTCGTTGCTAATCAAAAAACAGACTTTACGGATGGACAAAGTACTTATTACTTGGTACTAAGTACTTGTTTTCCTACTAAATCGTACTCGTTAGCGTCGATAATTATTATTTGGTAGAAATTGCCTATTTGAATTTTATCGTCTATAGCTACAAGAACTTCGTTATCAACCTCAGGAGAGTCGAATTCGGTACGACCTATAAAATAGTCGCCTTCCCTCCTATCAATCAATACTTTATATTCTTTTCCTATTTTATTTCGGTTTAACTCGTCCGATATTTGCCTTTGAACTTCCATTAATGTTTCAACTCGGTAATTCTTAATGTCTTCGGCAACATCATCTTCATAATTACTATAAGCAAACGATTTTTCCTCGTGCGAATACGGAAACACTCCAAGTCTTTCAAATTTAGTTTCTTTTACAAAATTGATTAGTTGGTTAAAATCTGCTTCAGTTTCGCCTGGATGGCCTACTAACATGGTGGTTCGGATGGATATATCAGGAATTTCGACGCGAAGTATATTAATAAGGTCGATGGCTTGAGCGCTATCGTTTCCTCGTTGCATTTTGCTAAGTACGTTATTAGTAATATGTTGGAAAGGAATATCTAAATATCTACAAATCTTTGGGTTCTTCTTCATTACGTCAACCACATCCATTGGAAACTTATGTGGATATGCGTAATGTAGTCTAATCCACTCAATTCCATCGATGGTAACTAATTCTTCGAGTAACAAGGCCAGTTTGCGCTCTTTATATAGGTCTAATCCATAATAAGTTATATCCTGCGCAATTAATATCAGTTCTTTAACACCTTGATTGGCTAATCGTTGAGCCTCGTCTTTTAAATTTTCTATTGAAATAGAAATATGTTTACCGCGGATTGTTGGAATAGTGCAAAAGGCACAAGTTCTATCGCATCCTTCCGATATTTTAAGGTAAGCAAAATGTTTTGGAGTGGTTAAATAGCGATCGCTAAGTAACTCTTTATTAACCCCAATCCCTAGTTTATTTAGTATTTCTTCGAAATTATTAACTCCAAAAAATGTATCGACTTCGGCAATTTCGTTTTTAAGCTCGTCTTTATAAAGTTGAGATAAACAGCCTATTACAAAAAGATTTTGTATTTTACCCTGTTTTTTTGCTTCGGCAAATTCCAATATTGTATCAATGGATTCCTGCTTTGCATCGCCAATAAAGCCGCAAGTATTTATTATTACAGTTCCCGATTGAATTTTATCGGAATTATGCGTTACTGTATAACCAGCATACTCTATTTGTTTCATTAAGTGCTCGGAATCAACCAAATTCTTGCTGCATCCGAGGGTTATAAAATGAATTATTTTACGTTTTTTCATTTACGTTTTTGAAATAAGTTAATAACAACTAATTAAAGGCTTTGTAATAAAATAAGTCATACGATTTGCTGTCATTCCGATGCAGGTAGGAACCGAGTTTACGAGTTCGCCAAAGGCAATCCCTAATTCATTTATTTTTATGGATTCCGACCTACGTCGGAATAACAGCATACTTTTAAGGTAGAGGGTTTTTCCGTTTATGTAAATGTACGACTTATTACATTGCAACGCTTAAGAGTGTTTTATAAGATATTGATATTGTTTTAATTGTGTAATTTCGTTAAAAATAATGGCTATCCACACTGCTATTATTGGTGTTGCTATATAAAACATGCGTGCTAATTCGGTCGATAATAACGCATGGATAAGTACAATGAATAAAAAGATATATATATAAATTGGTGTATTTGAGCGTAATACAGTACGTATGTTTTTATTTTTTATAAAAACGAACAGAAAACCCCAAAAACCAACAATCGAAAACATTTCGTAAATTCCATGAAAAGAAAATAGTCGTTTTAGGGATATTATTATTTGCCCCACATGTGCTATATCCTTACTAAGACTTTCATTTACAAGTATTTGATTACTAATATCGTAATAATATCGAAACGAAAAAACTATTAGAAACGAAAATGCAAATAGTAATAATTGTTTATAACGGTTGATATTGGCATAGAAAAATATTAAAGGCGCAATAAAAATGAACGATTCTTTTGCCCATGGTCCTACGAAAATTGCAATAGTAATTAGAGTGTTTTGCTTTGTTTTTATTCCTAATAGGGTTAATGCTATGATAACCAAATACAAACTATCTACTAATGGTATTCCAGCCATGTATGAGGTCCAACGGCACGTTAAAACAGATAATACGCCTACAATTGCACTAACGGTAGTTACGCCATAAGATTTGCATAGCCTAAAAATTATTGTTCCGAAAATTGACATTAGTGAGGTGTTCACAATAAGAAAACTCATACAAAGCGAAAAATCGGGACCTGGGAAACTTTGAGGTTTTAATAACACAAATACAGGCGATAGAATGAAATTTACACCTGAGGCGATGAATGGCACTATTACTCGGTATTTTCTGATAGGGCTTTGATCGAAATCGAAGTTTGCTAAGCCCAAATACGTTTTAATATCGGGATTGGCAACAACATCGTAATTGTAAGTGTCGAACAAAGCGAAAGCGGCACCAAATATTACTGCAAAGCAAAAAATAAACACGAGTACGTTCTCTGTGAGTACTTTATTATTAAAACACGTAGTTTTTGCATTTTTATAGATTTCGTGTAGCTTTTGGGTTGTCATAATAACTTGGTTATTGTTATTTATAATTAATAGTTCGGTAAACTTCTAATCATTCAATTTTCAACGTATTTGTAATACGTTGAAATACATAGAAATATAACAATGTTAAAACATATTAATAATTAATAGGTTACAAAAATGTGCTGAAGTCTTGTATAATTTAAGTGTGTTAATTACTTAGTGTCTATCCGCAATATCTGTTTTTTGATTAGCTACGAGCTTTAGCTCGTTGAAAAATAAAGCAAACAAATGCGGGTTTAGCCTAAATATCAATACATTATTAGGGTTAAAGCCCATCTTTCTAAATTTATTTTCGCTGGCATAAATGCCAGAGCTATTAAAAAATCGACTTTACGGATGGACACTAATCAGTTACTAAATAGCGAATCGACAAACTCGTGTTTATTAAACAATTGCAAATCGTCGATACCTTCGCCAATGCCGATGTAGCGAACCGGAATTTTAAATTGGTCGGATATACCTATAACAACCCCACCTTTAGCTGTACCGTCGAGTTTAGTTAGAGCTAATGCGGTTACATCGGTGGCAAGGGTAAATTGTTTGGCTTGTTCGAATGCATTTTGGCCCGTTGACCCGTCGAGTACTAGAAGAACTTCGTGAGGAGCATCGGTTACTACCTTCTGCATCACGCGTTTAATCTTGGTTAACTCGTTCATTAAATTAACTTTATTATGTAACCTTCCGGCAGTATCAATAATAACTACGTTGTAATTGTTGGCAACTGCCGATGTAATGGTGTCGAAAGCAACAGCAGCAGGGTCGGCACCCATATTTTGCTTAACAATATCAACGCCCGCGCGTTCACTCCAAATAACTAATTGATCGACAGCGGCAGCACGAAATGTGTCGGCAGCGCCAAGCAATACTTTTTTGCCTGCTTTGCGAAACTGGTAGGCTAATTTACCTATGGTTGTTGTTTTCCCAACCCCGTTAACACCCACAACCATAATAACGTATGGATTTTTTGTTGGAATGGCTGAAAAATCGGTAGTATCGCCAGTATTGTTTTCTTCCAACAGCTTAGCAATTTCGTCGCGCAGAATAGCGTTCAATTCATCGGCATTCACGTATTTATCGTTAGCCACGCGTTCCTCAATGCGATTAATAATTTTTATAGTTGTGTTTACGCCTACATCGGAGGTTATTAATACTTCTTCCAGATTATCAAGTACTTCGGCATCTATTTTCGACTTCCCAACTATTGCTCGAGATATCTTTTCAAGCACACTTACTTTGGTTTTTTCGAGACCTTTATTTAGTGTGTCCTTTTTTTCTTTGGATAGAAAACTGAATAGTGCCATAAGATATGGTATAAGATGAGCTGCATTTGTTAGTAATACGTATTAAATAAGCTCCTACTGCATTGTTGAGAAAATTTTAAATTACTCACAAATCCATTTGTTTTTAATGGTGTTCGTGAACGCTTCGCTAAGTTCTCACATACTGAAGTATGCTGCGGTTTAAAATTTTATCAAGCCTTTTAGGAACTTATTTCTACACAATACTTTATTTAACACTTATAATCGAAAAAAGCCTTCTTCGAAGAGAAGAAAGCTTTTATTAATGTTTTTATTGATAGAAATTTAATTACTTCTTAGCAAGAAAGTTTTGAATTTCTTCGGTAGGAACAATTTCTTCTTGAAATGTGTAAGCTCCTGATTTTTCGGACTTTACCATTCTAATTACTTTGGCTACATTTTTACCAGCACCCTGTTTTTTAAGGGTTGCAACTACTTTCTTTGCCATGTTTTATTGTTATTTAATTTCTTTATGTACTGTTACTTTCTTAAGAATTGGATTGTATTTTTTCAATTCCATACGCGATGTTGTGTTCTTTTTATTCTTGGTAGTAATGTACCGCGAAGTTCCTGGCATTCCACTATCCTTATGCTCAGTACATTCCATTATAACCTGAATTCTATTACCCTTTTTTGCCATTTTTGCAATAAGTTAAAAATTAATACTTCGCAATGAAACCGCTAACCTGAGCATCTTTCAATGCTTGAATAAGACCTTTTTTTGTAATGTCTTTAATTCCAGCAGCCGAAACTTTAATGGTTATCCAGCGGTTTTCAGCTTCTAAAAAAAACCTTTTAATGAAAAGATTAGGCATAAAGGTACGTTTTGTTCTCCTTTTAGAGTGAGATACATTATTACCTACCATTGCTCTCTTTCCTGTAATTTGACAAATCTTTGACATGATTATATATTTTTACAAAGTGCTCGTTTAACAGGTCGCAAAAGTCGTTATAATATTTTTAATTATCAAATTAAAAATGAATTTTTTTTCACTTTTTTTCTAATGGTTCGATTTCTTGTAATATCAACTTGCGCAACTCGTTAAGGGCCGAAATGGATGCTCGCTGTATATTTCGTTCCCTATTATCGCCAAAAATATACTTTTTTGAAAGCACTTGTTTTTCGGAAGCTACCGCAATCCATGTTGTTCCAACGGGCTTTTCGATGCTACCGCCATTGGGACCAGCTATTCCCGATATGGCAACGGAATAATCGGTTTCGAGAATTGCACGTACGTTTATTGCCATTTGCTCAGCAACTTGCTGGCTTACTGCTCCATAATTATCTAGTAAACTGTTGTTTACGTGTAATATTTTACTTTTAATTTCGTTGGAATAAGATACCACGGAACCTTTAAAATATTGGGAACTACCCGATACCGATGTAATTAGGCTAGCAATACTTCCACCTGTGCAACTTTCGGCAGTTGATATGGTTTTATTATTGATAGTTAGTATTTTACCTATGGTTACTTCTATTGGTTCGTCAAGTTGGCTAAATAAGTACGGCTTAATAATAGGTAATACCTTATTTACTTCGTTATCAACTAATTGTGTAAGGTTTTCGATGGTGTCGCCTTTAGAGGTAAGTCGTAGCCTAATAATGCCAGGTGTTGGAAGATAAGCAAGCTTTATGGCAGGTGGTAAATTACTCTCCCATTGTTCGATAAAAATAGCTAAAGAGGATTCGGCAATACCTTGAAGCATTAATGTTTTATGATGTATTGCGGGAGTATTAAATAATGTTTTGAAACGTGGAATAAGGTATTGATCCATAATTCCTTTCATTTCGAAAGGCACTCCTGGCATAAATACGAAAACATTGCTGTTTTTTTCGAACCACATGGCCGGGGCTGTGCCAAAATTGTTGGGTATAACTTCGCAATTATCAGGAACATCGGCCTGCTTTACGTTTAAATTGTTCATTTTAACGTTTCGCGACTCGAGTAATTGTGTAACGTGCTTTAGTACAGTTTCATTTCGAATTAACTTGCCATTAAAATATTCGGTTACAGTATGTTTCGTAATATCGTCCTTGGTAGGTCCAAGTCCTCCGGTAACTATTATTAAATCGGCGCGTAACGAAGCTATGTCTAACGCATTGATAATATGTTGCTTATTATCGGCAATCGACGACATTTGACAAACGTCAACTCCTATAGCATTGATTTGTTGGGCTATCCATGCCGAATTTGTGTCAATTACCTGACCTATAAGTATTTCGTCTCCAATAGTTACAATTTCGGCTTGTATGTTTGGTGTTTCCATAAGTGATTTATTGTACTTTTTTGGGACAAAGGTATAATTTTCGAAACTTAAAGGCTTGAAATAAAATAAGTCATTCGATTTAGTGTCATTCCGACGCCGTTCCGACCCATAGCCGTCAATTTAAGGAGCTATAGTATTGGTAATGAGTATAATAATACTATTTTTACCCCAGCCATATTAAGGTTGAGGGTAATTGATTTTTTTTTGTACCATATCAAAGAACTTTTTTATTATTCTGTATTACACAGAATAGCACTATATTATTGTTTTACAAAATATTATCTCAACAAAATCTTCAAAATTATACCTTTGTTTTCTCTTTTCGACCCAATGTCCATTGCTTAATTTTTCTATTATTTCTTCCAGTACTTTTTTTAGTGGTTGCTTTTGTACTAACAGGCTTTTACGTAAGTCAATGTTCAATTCTTTCATTGTTTGAAAACATTTGAACGGACTTATTAATTGCTTTGTTGTTCTATAAAAATGATTCCGACAATTTGATATAATATGCCAATTGATAAATACCCATATTTTAAACGCTAGTTCGATTTGCCATCTTATCCGGTATAATTTCAGAATGGTTTCACTTGAGCAATCGGTATTTGCAATATTACAAATATGTAAATTGAATCGTGCTCGGGCTTTAAATTCGTCGGATGTAGTGTAGCCTGATGACTTGTTTTCGGTATTGCGTTGCCTAATACGCTTCTCGTATATGGGTTCCGACCTACGTCGTTTGTATTCTTATTCTCAATTCTGACTCGGATTTTCGGGAAAATTAGACCATATTTTGTATTTGTCGCCTAGTTGGCTCAGGGTATCTTTCCATACATCGGTTGTAGGCTGCATTATTTGTGGCGATTGAATTTCGGTTATAATCCACGAGTTTTGCTCTAGCTCTTTTTCCAGCTGACCTGGCTGCCAACCCGAATATCCCAAAAAGAATCGCACTTCTTCGGGTTGAATTTCGCCACTTTGAATACCGGTTTTAAGAAAATCGAAATCGCCACCCCAATAAATGTTGTCGAGTATATGTACCGAATTAGGTATAAAATGACCTAATGTATGCAGGTAATGAATTGTGTTTGTGCTTACTGGTCCGCCAATAGAAACAGTAGAGCCACAAAATGCGAAATCGGCAATTACTTCATTTACCTTAATATTCAACGGTTTATTAAGCACAAAGCCTACGCAACCATCTTTGGTGTAATCGGTTACCAAAACTAACGCGCGATTAAAATAAGTGTCCTGAAGAAAAGGTTCCGACACCAGAACGCGTCCTTTTTTAGGGGCTACCTTGTTGTATTCAATTTTGAATATGCTAAAATCTAGTTCCATACACGTAGCATGAATTTAACATGAATTTACGAAAAAAATTCGATATATCAACCTTAAAATGCAATTATTTTATTTGATGCAGTTTGCTCTTTTTATAGCTGTAAGCGAAGTAGATACATAATCCTATCAAAAGCCAAATAGTAAATCGCATCCAGTTGGTATATCCTAATTCGGTCATCAGGTAAAGGTTGGTAATAAGGCCAAGCACCGGAATTAGCGAATAACTTCTTTTGTATGTGAGTATTGCAACCAAAATAGTAATGAAAATAAATGCGAGATATGGCAATTTGTGTTTAATTGCACTCCACCCTCCATTGAACGAAAAAAACGAAACCAACGTCTCCCTAAAGCCTATTAAATAGATAAGAAACCCTAGAATAAGAATGCATGGAACAATATATTTTCCGTTTAAATATGGTATGTGAAACGCACTTCCGTTAAGTTTATCTCGTGGGTTAAATTTAAGAACGCCTGCGCATACAATTACAAATGCGAATAGAGTGCCTATGCTTGTAAGATCGGTTACTTCGGTTAAATTCATAAACAACGATGGAATACCAACAACTAGCCCAGTTATTATGGTGGAAAAGGCAGGTGTTTTAAAACGCGGATTTATTGCCGAAAACTTTTTTGGTAGCAGCCCATCGCGACTCATACTCATCCAAATACGTGGCTGACCAACCTGAAAAACCAATAATACGCTCGACATGGCAACAATTGCGCTTAAACCAATAATGCCCGAAAGCCAGTGGAGTTGATGTTTCTGAAAAACAAATGTGAGAGGATCGCCTACGGCTAATTCGCGGTAGCTTACCATACCAGTTAAAACCAGAGTAACAGCTACATACAGTATAGTGCATATAATCAACGAAATAATCATTGCTTTAGGTAAATCGCGTTGTGGGTTTTTGCATTCTTCGGCAGTAGTGGAAATAGCGTCGAAGCCAATGTATGCGAAGAATACGGCCGAAACACCTTTCAAAACCCCACTTAACCCATTTGGTGCAAATGGACTCCAGTTTGCAGGTGTTACGTAAAATGCACCAACGGCAATAACCACAAGCACTATAACAATTTTTAGAAGTACCAATATATTGCTAACATTTTTGCTTTCCTTAATTCCTATGTAAACTAAAGCGGTAATGAAAACCGTAATCATAAAAGCTGGTAAATCGGCTACAATGCGCATCGAACCTATCGTAGGCGCTGTTGTCCATGCTTTGTATGCTTCACGAAGATAACCAGGAACTTGTTCCATCGATGCGCCTTTACTTATTAATGCAACGGTTTCGTTATAGCCTCGTAAAGCGCCTAAATAATTGGTTGTTAAGTACTCAGGTATGTTTATATTAAATCCTCGTAAAAACGATGTAAAGTAATCGGACCACGATATTGCAACTACTATATTACCAACGGAATACTCCATAAGAAGCGTCCAGCCAATAATCCATGCAACTAGTTCGCCGAGCGAAACATAAGCATAAGTGTATGCGCTGCCGCTAATAGGAATGCGCGATGCAAATTCGGCGTAGCATAATGCTGAAAATGAACATGCTATGGCGGTAAAAACGAATAATAACGAAACAGCTGGTCCGCCTGAAGCACTGGCATTTCCAATGGTGCTAAATATGCCAGCTCCAACCAAGGCAGCAATTGCAAGTCCTGTTAAATCCCTAACATTTAAATTTCTATGAAGATTTCCAGGGCCTTCACTTTCTATATTAGCATCGGAAAGAATTTTCGATATTGTTTTTTTTCTAAGTATCTGATCGAATTTCACTTGTATAAGTTTGATGAAATAAACATGCGTTAAAATTAGGTAAAATACTCAAATACCCTCATTTCCACATCTTCTCAGCTGTCATCTGTAATTTGTAATTTGTCATCTGTCATTTGCACATCAGTAATTTGTAATTTCCTCATTTCCACATCTGCAATTTGTAATTTCCACATCCTCTCATTTGTCATTTGTCATTTTCCATTTCACTGGATTAACCTCATTCATAATTGAATAAACGGTTTCGAATACGTTTTCGGCACTAGGGTTCGAAAAATAATCGCCATCGGTAGTGTATGCGGGGCGGTGCTCGTGTGCTGTAAGTGTTCGTGGCGGCGAATCGAGGTATTTGTAAGCCTTTTGCTCTTCAACAACTTTATGCATCATGTATGCCGTTGCGCCCCCTGGAACATCTTCATCGAAAAACAAAACGCGGTTGGTTTTTTTTATCGATTCGAGAATTATATTATGAATATCGAAAGGCAAAAGTGTTTGAATATCAATTAATTCAACATAAATATTGAAGGTTTTTAGCTGTTCAACAGCCTCGTATGCAATTTTTACGCACGAACCATACGTAACTATTGTAATATCAGTGCCTTCTATAAGAATTTCGGGTATTCCGAGCGGAACTGTATATTCGCCAATATTGGCTGGCATACGTTCCATTAATCTATATCCATTAAGAGGTTCAATTACAATTGCTGGGTCGTCGGCTTTTAACAGCGTGTTGTAGAAACCAGCAGCTTGTGTCATGTTGCGAGGTATGCAAACGTAAATGCCACGTATTGCGCTAATTACCATTGCCATAGGTGATCCGGAATGCCATATACCTTCCAACCTATGCCCACGAGTTGAAATAATAAGTGGAGCAATCTGCTGTCCGCGTGTTCGCCAGTGCGTTGTGGCAAGGTCGTCGCTAAGTGTTTGAAGTGCGTAGAGTAAATAATCGAAATATTGTATTTCGGCAATAGGTCTAAATCCGCGTAAAGCGAGCCCTATGCCTTGGCCTATTATTGTTGTTTCGCGTATGCCAGTATCGGTAATTCGCAGTTCACCAAATTTTTGTTGCAAACCTTCGTATGTTTGGTTAACGCTGCCTATTTTACCCACATCTTCGCCAAAAGCCACTAGCAGTGGATATTTCTCGAATAATTTCTCGAAATTATCACGAATAATTTCCCTCCCATGCACCATTTTCGAATGCTCTGTAAATGAAGGTTCTATATGTTTAACGTTTAATGCTGAACGCGACGTTTCGTTGTATAAACTGCTGCCATATCGCTCAAAACCATCTATTTGATTTGTTCGAATAAAGGTTACTAGATTTATTTTTAAATTGTTTTGCGATGGACATTCGTTACACACGTGCCGCAAAATTTTCTTGGCTGTGCTTAATATATCTTTCCAAATAGGAAATTGAATTTGGCGTAATTCGTTTGTGTAATTTTCAATTTTTTCAGAATTACCTTGCTTGCACTTACAGTTCTTGTTTTCAATAAGTTGAATAAGTTTTTGCTTTTCCAATTGCAACGGCTTTGTATAATTATCCCACGCGGTATCTCGCCCGTTTATGGCTTCGTTAGCAGCATTAGTCTCAATTTCAATTAATTCTGTTTCGTTTGCTAAATTGTTTTCGCTAATCCACTCGCGCATTTTTTTAATCGGGTCGAATTCGTGTTCCCACTCCAAACGCGTTTTCGACTTATAGCGTTCGTGCGAACCCGACGTAGAATGACCCTGTGGCTGAGTCATATCCTGAATATGAAATAACACAGGAACGTGCTCGTTTCTACAGCGGCTAATACCTTCGTTAAAAACCTTGCAAAGGTCGGCATAATCCCAACCTTTTGATTTATAGATAATTATTCCTTTATTGTCGCCATCGGATTCAAAGCCTCGCAAAGCCTCGGAAATACTATGTTTAGTAGTTTGATAAGCCGTAGGAACCGAAATGCCGTAACCGTCGTCCCAAACCGCAATTGCCAGCGGAACTTGCAGAACACCTGCCGCATTAATTGTTTCGAAGAAATGACCTTCGGTAGTGCTAGCGTCGCCAATAGTTCCGAATGCAACCTCATTACCTAAATTACTTAACTTGTTTAATGAATGCAAGTTACTATTTTGTCGGAAAAGTTTCGAAGCATACGCTAAACCCAGTAATCGTGGCATTTGTCCGGCAGTTGGTGAAATGTCGCCCGACGAATTTTTTTGTTCCATTACGTTTTGCCAAGTACCATCGGAGTTGTAATTTCCGGTAGAAAAATGATTGTTGAAATTTCTGCCACCGCTTCCGGGATTGTGTTTTAAGTCGGTATCGCCATACATTTGGGCAAAAAACTCGGTGGCATTGAGCAAGCCCGCATACAACATAAAAGTTTGGTCGCGGTAATAACCCGATCGCCAATCGCCATTGGTAAAATACTTAGCCATAGCAATTTGCGCCAGTTCCTTACCATCGCCAAATATGCCAAACTTGGCTTTTCCGTTAAGAACCTCCTTTCGGCCCAATATGCTTAGCTGCCTACTTAAACAGGCAATGTAGTAATCGTGCAAAATAATTTGTTTATCGATAAAAGATTGTGAATGAATGTTGGTGTGCTTTTGCATATTGTGGTTTATAATTTTCAGTATTTAATACCTAAGTAAAAACTTTGAAAAGCCGAAATTGTTCAGGTTTTGAGCTGTATTTAGTGTAAAAAGTAAGTAAGTAATATGTTTTAAATAAGCTCCTACTGCGTTGATGCAAAAATTTTAAATTACTCACAAATCCATGTGTTTTTAATGGTGTTCGTGAACGCTTCGCTAAGTTCTCACTTACTTTAGTAAGCTCCGGTATTAAAATTTTTCGCGCCTTGTAGGAACTTATTTCCTACACATTACTAATGGTAACACAAAAAGGAATTCGAAAAATTAAAACCAACTACTTTACTTTTTTGTTAAATTAGCGTGTTTTAAAAAACATACCAATGCGGAAAATTATACAATTTCTTGATAAGCACTCGCAACTTGCCTTTCGAATATTATTATATTTTGTAAGTGTATTTATTATTTTATGGCTTTTCCCTCGCGAAGGTAACTTTCCATTTGAGTTTCAGCGGGGTAAGGTATGGCTTCACAACGATTTGTTTTCAACCTTCGATTTTCCTATTCAGAAATCGGATAACGAAATAAAGGGCGAACGCGATAGTATATTAATGGAGCTTAAGCCCTATTATAATTACCAAAACGATATTGCTCCGCAGCAGCTAAAAAAGTTTTATAAAGCTTTCGATACTGAATGGAACAAATTAGCTAACAATAGGCCCGACAATGCTTTGCTAAGCGAAACTACTGCATTTTTTATGTCGGCCGATACTATTACAAAATATAGCTACCAAAGCTTTGCAGCCGATTTGCTTCGATATGTTTATCAGAAAGGCATTCTTCAAATTGCCGATGATGTTGAGCAATTTCCATCCAAAAACTTTCAAATAGTTGTTATTAAGGACAAAGTAGGCGAAGATGTTGACTTTACCGAGGTTTTTACTCAAAAAGCTGCCTACGAGCTTATTATAAGTAAGGTAAATGGCTTAAAAGATGCTTCGGAATTCGACCAAATAGTTTATAAATCGGGCTTTTTTAAGAACTTAAACCTAAACGAATTTCTTCTTCCCAACCTTATATATAACGACGAAGCATCGAAAAATGTTAAAAACGAGCTAATTAGTAAAATTTCGCTCACCAAGGGCATGTTTCCTTCCGATAGAAAGGTAATTAGCAAGGGAGAGGTGGTGAACGACGAAAAATACAACTTACTAGTTTCGCTAAAATACGAATTCGAAAACAAACTCGGGCAATCGAATAAAATTGGCTATGTTATTGTTGGGCAAGGTATTATTATTGGATCGTTGATGATGCTATTACTTGTTTTCCTTCAAAGCTTTCGTAAGCAAGTGTATTTTAATAATTTGAAATTTAGCTTCATTTATTTTCTTATAGTTACAGTTGTTGGGTTATCGAGCTTACTTATAAAGAGAGACTTAGTAGCTATTTATGTGGTACCTTTTGCGTTGCTTCCTATAATTGTAAAAACCTTCTACGATGCCCGTTTGGCTTTATTTGTGCATACCGTATGCATTTTAATGGTTGGGTTTATGGCGCCTAACGGCTTCGAATTTTTATTCCTTAATTTTATTTCGGGTGCGGTTGCAATAATAAGCCTTACAAGCCTTTACCGTCGCGGAAAGCTTTTTAACACTGCCTTTTATGTAATAGCTACCTATTGCTTGGTTTACCTAGGTATATTATTGGTTCAAGGTGTGGAACTTACCAACCAGTTTCCGTGGAAGAACTTTATTTATTTCGGTGTAAGTGGCTTTTTATTGCTAATGGCGTACCCGTTAATATATGTGTTCGAGAAGGTTTTTGGATTTCTATCCGATATTACGCTTATGGAACTGTCCGATTCTAATCAGGTATTATTGAGAAAGCTTAACGAGAAGGCTCCAGGCACTTTTCAACATTCGTTGCAGGTGGCAAACCTTGCCGAAGAGGCAGCATACCAAATAGGCGCAAACCCTTTACTAGTGCGTACTGGAGCTCTTTACCACGATATTGGTAAAATGCACAACCCCATTTATTTTATCGAAAATTTAAGTACCGAAAGAAACCCTCATAACGATTTGCCATTCGAAGAAAGCGCCCGAATTATTATCGATCACATATACAAGGGTATAGAAATAGGCCGACGGTATAATTTACCCGAACAAATAATCGATTTTATTCGAACCCACCACGGCACAACAACAGTACAGTTTTTTTATAAATCGTATAAAAACCGATACCCTAATAACGAGATAGATAAAAGCATATTTACTTACCCTGGGCCTATTCCGTTTTCGAAGGAAATGGCATTGGTTATGATGGCCGACTCGGTTGAAGCTGCTTCGCGAAGTTTGAAAGAAATTACGCCAAAATCGATTAACGATTTAGTGGATAATATCATTTATTATCAAATGACTAACGATCAATATAATAATTCCGACATAACATATAAGGACATAATTACGGTAAAAGGAATTTTTAAACGTAAGCTAATGAATATTTACCATGTAAGGGTTGAATATCCGGTGTAGGAATTGGTTCGAATTTAATACATGCTAATGATTATGAAGCAAATAAATATTTTTTAGCCATGTTCGGGAACTATTCGAAATCTCACCTGTCATAGAAGTAAAACCAGCATTTTAAGTGATCGACGAAAACCTAATAATTGAAGGATGTATTGCATTCGACAAGTCGCGATACTGTGTATGTTACTAATAAAAATAAAGCGAACCTTATACCTGATGATGAATATTAGTCTATTTTTACGGCGCAAAACAATCAAGTGAAAATATGTATCTTCTCATTTGTAATTTATAATTTCCTCATTTCCATATCTTCTTATTTGTAATTTGTAATTTGCACATCTGTAATTTCCTCATTTTTACATCTTCTAATTTGTAATAAATGTTTTTATTCTCATTAAATATGCGGCGAATGTATTGTATATTTACCGCACATTATATGCTACTTATGCCAAAATACATTTACCAATATCAACAATGGCCTAATTTCACTTGGAATGACAAAGTAATAGGTGTAATTGTAGGTAAAGTTCGACATTTGCAAGGCAAGATATTAGGTCAAATGGGAGCTCTTGGCTTTTCAATAAAGGAAGAAACTATTCTTTCGACCTTAACTTTAGATGTTTTAAAATCGTCGGAGATAGAAGGAGAATTGTTGAATTACGAGCAAGTGCGTTCCTCAATTGCCAGAAAGTTAGGGATAGATTATGCAGGCATGGTGAACTCTAATAGAGATGTTGATGGAGTTGTAGAAATGATGTTAGATGCAACACAGAAATATGCTGCAACACTCGATGATGAGCGTATATTTGGATGGCATGCTGCACTATTTCCAACAGGATGGAGTGGAATGGTACGAATTGATACCGGATGTTATCGTAAAGATGAAATGCAAGTTGTTTCCGGGCCTTTGGGCAAACAGAAAGTTCATTATCAAGCGCCATCGCATGAGGTAGTTAAATCGGAAATGGACGATTTATTAAACTGGATTAATGGCGAGAACGAAATAGATGCTGTGTTAAAAGCTGCCATTGCGCATTTCTGGTTCATAATAATACATCCATTCGATGATGGTAACGGCAGAATTGCAAGAGCGCTTTCGGATATGTTATTGGCAAGGTCGGAAGATAGCGCGCAACGGTTTTACAGCCTTTCAAATCAAATATTGGCAGAAAAAAAGGTGTATTACAATATTTTACAGAAAGTGCAGCATAGTAACGGCGATATTACAGAATGGTTAGTCTGGTTCTTAAACTGTTTGCATCGTGCATTAATATCAACCGAAAACACCTTAAAAAGAGTACTTTATAAAGCCGATTTTTGGAATAAGCACAACGAAACTGTTTTAAATAGCAGACAACGATTGATGTTGAATAAACTTTTAGACGGATTCGACGGAAAACTACAAACTTCTAAATGGGCAAAAATAGCAAAATGTTCGGCCGATACAGCATTACGAGATATGAAGGATTTAATAGAGAAGGGTATTTTAAAACTCGAACAATCAGGCGGACGTAGTACCAATTACGAGTTAACACAACACTAAATAATTGCCCAGACTACAAACTTTAGCAACCAAAAAAAATCCCCTGCGCAGGGAATTGGTATTTACTCCTTAGTAAATTTTGTCGTCGGAATAACAGCAACTTATTTACTTACAAGTCCTTAATTATACTTCAATTTAGTAATTAGGGCATAGGATTGTATTATGTTTGCTCAAAATCATTTGTTAGATTGATGTAAATCATCTAATTTTTTGTTACCTACGTTTGTTTCTAACGTTTTAGTAAGCAAACGAACCAAGTTTCTTTAATAGATAAAAGGAAAAAGTTCGAGGTAAATTAAGAAATAGAGAAGTTAATATAAACTAAAACAAAAGATTATGAGAAATTTATTATTTATTTCGGCCATCGTAGCGTTATCGGCTACCAGTTGCGACATGATTAATACTATTGACGACGTATCAATTCCCGTTGATTACTCAGCCTCCTACGATGTTACTGCCACTAGTGATAGTATATTGTTGGATAAGACTTTTTCCTTGCCTTCCGACCCAAAGGTAAACGCTATGAAGGATAAGATTAGTGATGTTAAATTAGATAGTATAGTGTTAGTTGTTGATAATTATGTAGGTGAAAGCGGAAATAAGCTGAATGGTAAATTAGGGTACAGCGAAATAACTTCCGATACATGTAAGGTATTTACTAACATTTCGAATTTCGAACTTAGTAATGGCTCTAAATTAAAGCTTATTATACCTAAAGCTGAAATTGAAAACGTACAAAGCATTCTTTTACAGCAAAATAGCATTAAAATAAATCTTAAGGGCAAAGCCGACTTGCCAGCAACGTTTACTATAAATGCTAAGTTCTATATATCTTTAAAGGCCGATGCTTTGAAAAAATAGATACTTGCTTGCTTTTACTTTGCAAACATTAAATCACTCATTTAGAATAATAAATGTTCTAAATGAGTGATTTAATGTTTAATATGTATCCATAAAACAAAAAAGCACTAGGGTTTATCTTCGGCTATGGGCTTCGCCGTTCCGACCTACGCCGGAATGACAGCATACTTTTTTGGATTACCTTCAGAATGATTCTTGTCATCCCTACGTAGGTCGGGATCTCAAACGAACATTCGAAAGTAATGCAATAATGTAATGTCAATTATTTATTATTTGAACATATAACTATGTAAATGTACAACTTATAATATTTTACTTCCTTGGTTACTTTGCACATTTCAAATCATAATTACAGCATCAACTGGACAAACCTGCCTACAAATATCGCACTTTATACATTTCTCATTATCAACAATATGTAATTCGTAGGGTTTTGCTTCGATAGCGTTTGTAGGGCAACGCTGTGCGCATTTAGTGCAGCCAATGCAATTGGTTGTTATTGAGTAGGTTATCATATCTTTACATTTACCTGTAGGGCAATGTCCGTCGATATGTGCCAGGTATTCGTCTCTAAAATATGTTAAGGTTGATAATATTGGGTTTGGTGCCGATTTTCCCAGTCCGCACATGCTACCTTTTTTGGTTGATACGGCAAGTTTTTCCAGTGCGTAAATATCATCTAACGAGCCCCTTCCGCTGCATATTTTGTTTAAAATTTCGAGCATTCGGGTAGTTCCAATCCTGCAAAAGGTACATCGTCCGCAGCTTTGGTTTTGGGTGAACGACAGAAAGTAGCGAGCAATATCAACCATACAATCGGTGTCGTCCAGCACTATTAATCCACCCGAGCCCATCATTGCTCCGGCATCGGTAAGTGAGGCATAATCGATAGGAATATCGGCCATAGAGGCAGGTATGCACCCTCCCGACGGTCCGCCTATTTGTATGGCTTTAAACGCTTTACCATCAGCAATGCCCCCTCCTATATCTTCAACAATTTTACGGATGCTAGTACCCATAGGCACTTCAATTAATCCGCCGCGTTTTATTTTTCCCGCTAAGGCAAAAACCTTGGTTCCCTTGCTGTTGTTGGTTCCTATTGAATTAAATGCATCGGCGCCTCTGCGGATAATCCACGGTACTAACGACAGTGTTTCCACGTTGTTTATTAAGGTTGGTTTACCCCACAAACCGATTTCGGCGGGATATGGCGGGCGCATTACCGGATAGCCACGTTTACCTTCAATCGATTCGATTAGTGCCGTTTCCTCGCCACAAACAAATGCTCCTGCACCGGCAAATATTCGTAATCGAAATGCAAAGCTTTTATTTCCGATGTTTTCGCCCAGTAAACCTTCGTTTTCGCAAATTGTAATTGCCTCATCAATACGTTTTAATGCCAGCGGATATTCGGCACGGATATAAAAAATTCCTTCGCTGGCTCCAACTGCGTAAGCCGCTATTATTAAGCCTTCTATAACTCTAAAAGGGTACGATTCGAGCAACATTCGGTCCATGAACGCACCGGGATCGCCTTCGTCGCCATTGCAAATAACGTATTTATTGTCGGATAAGGTATTACGCACCAAATTCCACTTTATGTGCGATGGAAAACCTGCGCCACCTCTACCTCGTAACCCACTATCCTTTATAACTTTAATTACATCGTTTGGCGATAATTCGTTGAGGCACTTTGTTAATGCGGTAAATCCTCCACTGCTTTTGTATTCTCCAATATCCGTTGGTTTTATAGTGCCTCTGTTTTCGGTTGCAATGCTTATCTGGCCGTGCATAAACTCCGAAACCGGCGTGTTGGGTCTGTCGGATTCGTACCTCGAAACCGATTTTGGAATGTGCTCTGTAACAAGTCGTTCGAAATAATTATGAATGTTGCTTTTTAGTCTATCGATAGCGTTTGTCGATTTAAAATGCTGGCGGATAACATCATTAACCTCACTGGGCTTAATCTTTGCGTAAAATGTAGGAAGTTCGCCTTGTTTATGAATTTCCAGAATGGGCACCTGATTGCAAATACCTACGCAGCCAACCTGTTTTACGGTAACATTTATTTTGTTGTTAATCAGCGCTTTTTCGAGTTCGTGTTTAACCTCGTCACTACCACTAGCAACACAACACGACCCGAGACCGATGCGTATTTCACCTTGCGAAATTCTATTTTTTGAAACATTTGGCGCTTCTAGTGGTGTAGGATTTTTTTTGGCATTCAAAAAGTCTTCCAAAATTTCCGAAGTTTTTTCAGTGCCAACGTTTCCATAAGTAATATCATCTACCTGAACCACAGGAGCTAATGTACAGCAGCCCAAGCATGCAACTTTCTCGAGCGTAAACAAACATTTCGCATCGGTTTCTTCGTTGGGTTGCAAATTTAAAGTTCGCCTAAAAGCGTCATAAACCTGCATTGCGCCTTTTACGTGGCATGCCGTACCTACACAAACCTTAATAATGTGTTTACCAACAGGTTTCAAGCGAAACTGCGAATAAAACGTTGATATTCCGTGTATCGACGATGGAATAATTTCGGTAGTTTCGCATACACGCTGCATGGCTGCCTCAGGCAAGTAATTAAACCGATTTTGAATGGCTTGCAGTATAGGAATTACCTTATCGGGCGATGTTCCAATTGCCTCAACTATTTCATCAACTTTTTCGTTTATTTCGTTGCTCATTTGCCAATGCAGTAAAGGTTTTTGTCGCCACGAAGGTAAATGCGACCGTTCGAAAACGCTGGTGTGCAAACCGAATTCTCGCCTAAAACATTCTCGCCCAACGATATATATTCCTTATCTACCTTAAAAACATGCGTAAGTCCCGTTCTGTCAATTATATACACTTTACCATCGGCAATCATTGGCGAAGCATATATTCCGTTTGAGAATTCCTTCTCCCAAAATTTTTCGCCGTTTTGGCTGTCGTAACAAACCACTGTGCCATAACTAGTTGCAAGAAACACGAATTTATCGGTTGCCACCGGACTTGGTACATCCGAAAGATATTCGTTATTTTCCCATACCTGCTGCGGTGTTTCGCCCAGTTTAATAGCAGCCAGTTTCGAATAATCGTTTACCGAAAAAACCGTTTCGTTAGCATAAGCCAACGATGGACCAACCTCGCCCGAAATGCAGTCGATTTTCCATAATTCCTCGCCGTTTGCCGGATTGTACGAGGCTACATAAGGTTCGGCAACAACAATTATTTCGGTACGTTTGCCAGTGTTTACCACTATTGGCGAGGCCCACGATATTTTCACTTTACGTGAAGTGCTCCAAACAACATTTCCGGTAGATGCCGACAACGCCAATAATTTAGGGGCGTTGCGTTGATCGTATTGAACAATTACCAAATCGTTGTAAATCATTAGCGACGAAGAATACCCGTAATGATTTTGCGGATCGCCAAGGTTTTTACTCCATAACAATTTGCCATTCATGTCGATAGCAGCAATATCGCCATTAGCGAAAATTGCAAATACAGCTTTTCCGTTGGTTGCTGCAGTAGGAGCCGCAAAACCAGTTTCGGCAATAACTTTTGGTATTTTAGCCGATGCTTCTGTAACTTTTTCGACTACCGTCGTCCACAAATACTTTCCCGAATTTTTATCGATGCAGTAAACCTCACGTTTCGAAGTGTTTGCGCCAGTAATAAACAATTTATCGCCCCAAGTAACTGGCGAATTAAACCCTGCTAGTGGCACTGCAATTTTCCAAAGAATGTTGTCGCCAGTTTTGCCGTTCCATTTTGTAGGCGTATTACGTTGGTTTGCAATGCCATAGCCGCCTTTTCCACGAAATGTAGGGAAATTATCGGTACTTTCAACAACTTTTGTAGCAATTGCACTGTCTGTGTTCAACTTATCGATTTTGGAAACTAGTGTATCGCTTTGCGAATTCGTAATAGAAGTAGTATCGGTAACTATATTATTTAGCTCATTATCAAGTTTTTCAGTTTTTACAATCGACGCATCGGAAAATTTATTTTTTAATTCGTTGTGCGATAAGAATGCAAAAAATAGGGCTACGGCAATTATTGCTAATCCGCTAATTATAACCCACTTTTGCGTTGTTTTTTGATACAGATCGGAGCTGCCATTATTATTAGTTAATAAAATTATTTCCTTTTTCTTATTTAACGAAACTACCTGCAAAGCAATAACCATGATGGCTATACTAATAAGAAGCATATAACCACCCGTACGAATTTGCCATTGATTAGTAAAATATGCTTTCCGCGAAAGTAAGTCGAGGGTACGAACTTCGTTGCGAAGTTCAATGTCGGAAGGATTTTGGTTTAGCCGCTCTACTAAGGTACTAATAACCTTCATGTTAATAGGGTCGGCCTTTTTAATTTGTAAATAAGTAACAATTAATAAAATACAAATTACGAATGCAAACACACCTGCTACCAAGGCAATTCGTTGCCAAAGTCTTTCGTTTATATTCATTTTTTAGTTTGATTATGATAATCGATAAAGCAATGTTAGAAAAAATAAATCAAAGGTAAGCAGGAATTTATTTCGATTCATGAAAATAAATCTTCAAATGGTTTTATAATATAATTATTCGATGTACCTTCGCAATACGTAATTTCTTTTTGTATGATATTCAAATCGCGCATATTACTCACTCTTACAGCATGTTTATATGTTGGTTTTACGGCATTTGCTGCAAAAACCATAAATTTTGCCGATGAAATGATGTTGCGGACTATGCCATTAGAATTAAATACTTTGTACGAAGCTCAAATTACTTCCGACGACGACAGCAAATTCACACTTTATATTAATCAAGGTACACTTTCAATAAAATATAGCAAACCTTCGGAATTGGCTAATGGCGAAGTAGTTGTGTATAACATTCTTGGTCAGGAAATTACACGCAAAAAATTAGAGGTTTCAAATCTTAATCAAATTGCAATTTCGGTACAGAACACTTGTTATCTTGTACGAATTAGTTATTCAGGCAAAATGCACACCAAAAAGGTTATGACTTCAGTTCAATAGCCTCAGTTTCTTCTTATTAGAAATAACCCCAGAAACGTTAACATTCCGTTAATTAATAGCAGCTCAAAGCCAAATTTGTATCCTCCAAGCCATTGTGCTGAATATGTGCTTAATATATAACAAGCAATAGGCGAACTAATTGCAACAAAAGGTACTAGTTTATCTCTGACTTTCAGCGAAGTAAACAACCCGAAACTAAAAAAACCTAAAAGAGGTCCGTACGTATATCCAGCAATAGTAAAAATCTTGTCAATCACTGCTTTATCGTTAATTTCGCGGAAAATTATAATTGCCAGTAGCATTACAAAAGCTATGGAAACGTGAACGGTGTATCGTATTTTTTGTTTCCGCGCCTCGGCAATTTTATTTAGTTTATTGAAATTGAGAAAGTCGATACAGAATGAGGTAGTAAGCGAAGTTAAAGCTCCATCGGCGCTAGGGTAAGCGGCAGATATTAAGCCAACTAAAAACACAATTCCTGCCAATGGGCTAAGATATTGAAGTGCAATTGTTGGGAATAGTGCATCGGTAGTAGCCACCTGCACCGAATGGGTATTAACATAAATAAGCAATACAGCTCCCAAAAACAAAAACATTAGGTTTACAAAAATTAGCAAGCTACTGAATGTAAACATGTTAATTTGAGCTTCGTGTAAGTTTCGGCAGCTAAGTGTTTTCTGCATCATTTCTTGGTCGAGTCCAGTCATAGTAATGGAAATAAAAACTCCACCCAAAAAATATTTCAGAAAGTTGTTTTTAGCATGCCAGTCGGTAACTATCATATTTGAGCTATCGCTATGCCAAATTTGCGAAATCATATCGCGCAAGCTTATGTTTAAGTTGTTGCAAATAAACAATATAGTTAATACAACACCCAAAAGCATAAAAGTGGTTTGCAATGTATCAGTCCAAACAATGGTTTTAATACCACCTTTGTAAGTATATAATATTATGAGTGTTATAAATATAAGGACTGTTACCCAAAATGGAACGCCCCATGCATCGAAAACAAATACCTGAAACACGTTTACCACCAGAAACATACGTAACGATGCTCCTAACGTTCGCGATAGTAGAAAGAAGCCAGCACCAGTTTTGTATGTCCAAAACCCAAAACGTTGTTCCAAGTATGAGTATATGGAGGTTAAATTTAACCTGTAATACAATGGTAATAAAATAGTTGCAATAGCAGAGTAACCAACAAAATACCCTGCAACCATAACCATATAGCTAAACTGAGTATCCTTAACCCAACCTGGTACCGACATAAAAGTAACACCACTTAGCAACGACCCAATCATGCCGTAAGCCACTACATACCAAGGAGATACCTTGTTACCTATAAAAAAAGTTTCGCCTGTAGCTTTGCGCGATGTAATATATGTAACCCCAAAAAGTAGGATGGTGTAAGCTATAAAAACACTTAAAATGATGATAGGCGACATTTGTATAGTTTTTCACAAGGATAGTGAAAAATGCCTAGAAAGAAAAAAGTGGTTCATTAAAAAATTGCTCGGAATTAGTTTCCACCCGTAATGTCGAACTGATTTAAAATAAAAAAATATGCCACAGATTCACAGATTATCAAATGTTTAAAAACAATATAATCTATGAATCTGTGGCATTTTCCACTTTATGGATGTACGCTAATTACGCATCTTTCTGCGGTTTAGGCGCACAGGTTGAACATCCTCCGTTAGTTAATATAAGTCCTAAAATACTGCCAGTAATAATTGTGCCATAAGAGCTACTAGTTATAGGGCAAGTACCCGATTTACAACCAACTAAAGTAAAATATAAATATCCTCCCATTCCACCAATCAATATCCCCAAAAAAGGCTTCCAGAAATACCATGATTTGAAAAACTCCTTTACGCTATTGGGTTTTGCAGGTACTTTGCATTCATTATTCATATATGTACATATTTAATTATTTAGGTATAAAGATAATTGATTTCTAGTTAAATCGCAATAGTATCACTTAAATCTTTTTAATATCACTAAAAAAGTCTATTTTTGTTCAGCTAATTAAATATATATGGGAGCAATTTTTAACGAAAATATTAATAATGAACAGCTTGAAGAACTTTTTACGAGCGATGAAAAATGCTTTGAATTTTTAGCCGACATAAAATGGAGCAATGGGTTTACGTGCAAAAAATGCGGAAATAATAACCATTGCCCTGGTAAAGCAGCTCATTCGCGGCGTTGCACCAAATGCAAAACCGTGGAATCGGTAACTGCAGGTACAATTTTTCATAATTGCAAGTTTCCGGTAAGCAAAGCATTTTACATCGCGTACAACGTTTGTAAAGGCAAGGAAGATGTTTCCACGTACGAGTTTGCACGCCGTTTATCGCTTCGCCAAATGACATGCTGGAATTTTAAAACAAAAATACAACAAGCTCTTTTACAAATAGATACTTTAAGCGATGGCGAAAAATCGAGTATTCAGAAGATATTGACTAGCTGATTGTTGTTTTAAGTATTAAGTAATTAGTACTTAGTAATCAGTTCTATATACTATTTACTAAGTACTCAGTACTATATACTACGTACAACATTCTTTCCTATCTTTGCGCCTTTTTAAAATACCATGTGGATACTACTTGCCATAATATCGGCTATATTACTAGGCGTTTATGACGTTTTCAAAAAGCTTTCGCTCGACAATAACGCCGTGTTACCTGTGCTTTTTTTCAGTTCGTTAACAAGTGCGGTACTTTTTACGCCAATTATGGTTACATCGTACATAAATCCGCAGTTATCGGGCAATTTTTGGTATGTAGCTCCACAAACACTGTCGGCTCATATCCACTTCATTGTAAAGTCTGTTATAGTATGCACATCGTGGGTTATGGCGTATTTTGCCATGAAACACTTGCCTCTAACAATTGTGTCGCCTATTCGTTCGTCGGGTCCGCTGTGGACGCTAATGGGCGCATTACTTATATTTGGCGAACGCATGAACCTGCTTCAATGGATAGGGTTAATTGTTACTATTGGCTTTTACTACCTATTTTCGCTATCGGGCAAAAAGGAAGGAATATCGTTTAGCACCAACAAATGGGTGTTTTATCTAACTATATCGACAATAATAGGTGCTATTAGTGGCTTGTACGACAAATACTTAATCTCCCATTTCGATCGAATGGCTATTCAAAGTTGGTTTTCGATTTACATGGTTCCTCTTACAACATTCTTATTACTAGCTATTTGGTGGCCAAACAGAAAAAACTACGCACCTTTTACATGGCGATACACTATCATACTGATTGGCATAACGTTAACCGTTACCGATTTTGCATATTTCTGGTCGTTATCGTACCCCGACTCACTAATAGCCATTGTATCAACTATTAGACGTGGTGGAGTAATAATTTCGTTTACCGTTGGCGCACTTATATTTAAAGAAAAAAACGTAAAACATAAAGCTCTTATACTTATTGGAATACTTATAGGTATTGGGTTGATTATCCTTGGCGGATGATAAAAATGAGCAATTCAACAAAAAATTGCATTGCCATTTAAATGATAACGCTATTTTTACATCCTTAAAACATATAACTTATGATGGAATATTTTGATGTGGTAATTAAGTGGTACGAAGCGCACTTAAACTACGGTACTATAACGTTGTTAATGGCAATTGAAAGCTCATTTATTCCGCTGCCATCCGAATTGGTTATCCCGCCTGCTGCATATTTGGCTGTAAATGGTCAACTCAATTTATCATTGATAATCCTTTTTTCTACAATTGGCTGTATAATAGGCGCTTTGTTTAATTATGTGCTTTCGTTTTATTTAGGGCGAAAAATAATTTACGCCATGGCTGGAAGCAAATGGGCAAAGGTTTTTATGGTAACACCAGCAAAGGTTGAGCACGCCGAGCAGTATTTTCTTCGATACGGAAACACATCAACCTTTATCGGAAGACTTATACCAGGCGTTCGTCATCTTATTTCGATACCTGCCGGTTTGGCGAAAATGAAACTTCGCAGTTTTATAATATATACC
Organism: Bacteroidales bacterium; assembly: GCA_025361285.1. GTDB lineage: Bacteria > Bacteroidota > Bacteroidia > Bacteroidales > JAAUTT01 > JAAUTT01. The sequence continues at coordinate 29,035 of JANYAP010000010.1, forward strand.
GCTGCAGGATCGGCGCTATGGAACGCTACCCTAGCTATTATGAGCTACTTTTTAATTGATAACTGGAAATTGTATTTCAAGGAAATTACTTGGGGATTTATAATTATTGGTGCAGGGTTTATTATTTATTTGGTTGTGAAGGCATTGAGGAAGAAAGAAGATG
>JANYAP010000042.1 GCA_025361285.1 Bacteroidales bacterium
TGAATTAATCATTTTTGTATTTTCGGGAAAAATGGGCAACTGCATTTGCATGACTTTTTTTGCCGAAATATAGGATATTTTTATTTACGATAGTAGTTGGATATTTAATTGATAATCAGATATAGGGTCAGGAGGTCTGACTACTACTACTAAACACTACAAATATAACTTGGCAATGTAAATTAAATGAAAAGCCAATTTTAAATTAACGATAAATTATTTGAGTACTTTGCAAGCAAACTGTGGCCTTGCAGGCTTTAATCCTTAACGCATCTAATACTCATGCCATAGTTTTTAGAGCCATGAAATCTAAAGACATTTGTTTTGTCATCTTCCAGATTACGAAACCAAATGTTATTATTTTCGGGAGTTGACGACCACCAAAAACCCGATTTTAATACGCCGGGGTTTCCATCGGTTCCTTTATAGAATTTACAACTTCCACCTCTAGCCGCAAAGCCACTTTCGTTAGTACCCCATGTATCAACTTTATCTAATTGAAACTCGTTTTTCCATGATTGATCTGTATCGGGTATATATACATTTTCATCGAAGTTGGTTTTTATCTTCATTTTTGTACCCTCGTTACTGCCTCGCCAATTCGATTTGTCGGCTTCGGCTTCGCTCATTCCAATATGCATTTCAAGTTCTTTCCATTCCTCGTCGGTTGGTATATGCCAACCTTCGGGAGCTATTTTACGCGAATCGATAACCGAGTAACCGTTGTATAATAAACCGAACCTTTTTTCGTAATAATTACCTTGATTTACATCATTAATTATGCAATAAGCGCCCGTATCTTTTATACTTCGCCAACGAGCGGTATCGAAATAGCTATAAAAGCCTTTAGTGGCTATATTTAGTATCGAGTCGCCATTATTATATTGCTTTACTTTAAGGTTTTCGGACATCCACCACTGATTACCAATTTTTACTGTTTTGTAAATGTTGCCATCAATATCGGTAACCGAACCAGTTTCAATAACTATTGGTGTTTCTTTTTCGGAACAGCTATTTATTAAAAAAACAATTAGAAGTATATTGTAAAAGCGCATTATGTTCTTTACTAGGCGTTTGAAATATTTCATAGTTTTACATTATAACATTTAAGTTAGTTCTTAACAAAAATTTTGTTATCGAACACATTGCCAACTTGTACACGAACGAAGTACATTCCGCTTTTATAACTGTTTACATCGAATTGCGAATTTACGGTACCATTTACGTTTCCCATATTTTGCGTTGATATTACAGTGCCAAAGGAATTTAATATGGCAATTTTAGTTTCGCCAACAATGCTGGTATTCGAAGTAATTGTTAGGTTTAGATTATCGGTAGCTGGATTTGGAAATAGTTCAACATTAAACGATTGGTCGATATTTGAGCATATTTCGCTAAGATCGCGACCGTTACAATTACCCGGATAGCAGCACATTCCTGGCATGGTTGAATTTGCCGAGGCATCGAAATTACAAGCATCGGAATCCATACATCCAAAAATGCGTAAGGTTTTGCATAATTGCAAGCTATCGCAATTTCTTATAGGTTTATATTCGATATAATTAGGGTCGTTACATCCGCACACTAAATCCTTTTTAACAATAGGAAATGTTAGCCATTTACTTTTTTGTATTTTGGCGGCAGCATCACCAACTACTGTATCGGCAACATAGGTATGTGTTAAGTATGTGGAATCGATTACTTCGATATTTAGTTTAAAGGAAAGTTCGCCCTTTGTGGTTAACTGAGCCACCAACACACAATTATTATCGGGGTATATTCCCATAACGCCTACATGGCCAACACCAATTTCGGCATTATGGCTAATAAAATTATTGCTCGTGCACACCGAGCCAAAAATTGTTGAGTCATTTCCTTTAGGGTCAAAACCCAAATAGATGGTGGATAGTGGTTTAGTTTTTAAATTCACAAATCCATCGGATACTGATAAAGGTATACCAGCGTTTGAGTTGTTGTTTTCTAAAAAGCCGCCTACTATATTCTTTAGCAACGAACCGTCGCTGTCGTATGCTTTCGGAACTGCAAACTTCCCTTTCAAATCTTTTCCCAAACTACCAAAAGCTAACCAAGTATCTAATGCTGCGGTTTTTTTTGTGAGCTGGTTTACAGACAGTTCGCCCGCTAAGCTTTTCCCGTAATCTATATTATTATAAAAATTTGCGGTACTCGATATTTCCAATGCATGGTTTTTATCGCCATACACTTTTAATAGTTTACATCCCTTTTTCATTTTTATAAATACCCTATAAGTTACCGAACCTGCGGTAAGTCGCATTGTATCAATAGGGTTGTCGTTAACATCGTAACGAATTTGTTCATCTTTTGCGTCGATCGCATTCGAAACGTAATACTTTTCAACAATTACACTGTCGAGCTGTGCAAATGCTGAAGTGAACAAAAAAAACACGATCGTTATGTTTAATATTTTTTTCATCTTCTTAATTATTTAATTAATTATCACTATTTGTGTAATGGTATATATATTAATACAATAGGGTATTTTTGAATTCTATAGTTTGTATGCCACCGAAAACTCGTATGTAGTACCCCATTTGTAATTATCGTAATTGGCTAAATACCCTTGGGATGGAAAAAAGTTGTTGAAATAGCACTTTCTACTAACTTCGGTATTTAAAATATCTTTAACTTTTATGTTAACGCTAAAGTGTTTCCCAATGGTTTTTGAAGCTTTAAAATCCAATAGGTGTCGGGGCATTTCGTAAACATCGGGTTTCACATTACTTGTTTCGCCATTGTCCCTTATTGTTACCGATCCAGCAATAATTAATCGGGGACCTTGCAAATTGTAGCTTAAAGCTGCATTTAAGCCTAATTTGTTTGAGCTGTAACTTACAATTCCGTTAACTACATACGGAGACTGGCCAAACATTGTGTGAGCTGGAAGATCGGGCTGCTTTTCTATTGTTCCATTCGACTTAATAAAGGAGGAATTAATTTTCGACCAAGAGTCAACCAGAGTAATATTTGCTCTTACTTCGAGTTGCTTAGCAATATTCTTTTTCCCTTCAATTTCAATTCCTTTTAACCAAGCTTTATGTGGGCTATTAGTCCATTGCAAAATATTATCGTATGCAGTAAAAAGTTCGATATGATTTGTAAATGTTTTATAAAACGCGCTAACCGATATGTCGCCTGTTTCGAAAAAAGATTCGAATCGAACATCGTAATTGTATATATCAACTGTTTTAAGGTTGGGATTGCCTGTAACGTCTCTTCGGTATTCATAATCGTATAACCACGCATTCGAAATTTCTCTAATACTAGGGCGTGCAATAGTATTACTGTAGCTAAATCGTAAATTTATAGGAGTGTTTTCGTCGTCTTTAAGTTTTACAGTAAGGTTTAAGCTAGGTAAATATTTTGTTTCTTTTATAGAGCTTTGATTTACAGGATATCTATCACTCGATACCGGGCTAGTAGTAGCTCTTCTAAAATCATTAAATGGTAAATTTAGCTTGTCGAAAAAATCTATATCTGTATACATGTATGTATCCTCAACCCTTATTCCGCCAGCTAATCTTAAAAAATTAAATACTGGCCAATCGAGCATAATAAATCCTGCTTTTATCTCGGAATAACCAAACTGGTGATCTGTAAACTTTTCATTATATAAATAATAATTATTTAAGGACGAATCTATAATATTTGCAGGATTCAAAAGATCGGTAAATGTTCCTGATTGAAACATAAATAGGTAATCGTACTGATCGCTTTTTCGGTAGTTATATTGATAGGCTACACCGCAATGTAAATTTGCGTAGCCAGCATTCGAAGTTTTCCAAATGGGTAATTGAGCTTTTATTCGCGAGTCCAGTAAATTCTCCTTTAAAAGTCTAAAAT